>NZ_JBSFBZ010000070.1:0-35181 GCF_053593195.1 Saccharopolyspora sp. NPDC002376 | reverse complement strand
AACGTCGGTATCCACGCCGGCTGGTCAACCCCGATCACCTGCACCAGCCCATGATCCACTACCCGACCAGACCCACGATTACGGGACAACCTTTAAGGCGCATCGATTTTGATTCAAGCTGGCAGCCTCCACTTGAACTCCAAAAGCGCTCGTCAGACAAAATTCTGCATAATCTCCCACTAGTTGACTATGAGGACACCGGGCTGATCGGCCGAGATTCGGAGGTAAAAGAATTAGCCAAACGATTAATTCGTCGTCGACGCGGCGATTCCATCCTCACAGTAGTCGGAGAAGGCGGAATCGGAAAGACCGCGCTCGCGCTCGAAGTTGCGTACAACATCCTCGATGATCCTGACTCTCCCTACGAGTGCATCCTCTGGGTGTCTCTGAAAACCGAACGACTCAGCGGCACCGAAGTTCAACAGATTACAGGAGCCGTCCGCGATCTGACACACGCCGCCAACATCATCGGCCAAACTTTTGACCTGGAATTCTCGGGCGAAATTGCCGAACTGGCAGAAGCTCTAGAAGGGATCGAAACACTTCTCATAATCGATAACTTGGAAACCGTGAGCGGCGACGATGTGATTGAACTTTACGAGACTTTACCGGATAGCGTCAATTACCTGTTCACTAGCAGAATCGGCATTGGACAAGTAGAGCGTCGAGTTCATATAAATCCACTCGCTGACAAACACGCAAGTAGACTACTTCGCGACTTCGCTGGTTGGCGAGGTCTAACCGACATTGCCAAGTGGAACAAGCAGACAGTTGACCATGCGGTAGCGCAGCTGATGAACAGCCCGCTTCGAATTCGTTGGTATATTCTTGCGATTGAATCTGGGCAGCAGCCAAATCTGGCGCTTTCAAACCAAGAAGAGTTGCTCGACTTCTGCGTACGGTCCGTATACGACGGAATGGCTCCGCAGTCAAGGGAGATTCTGAAAACCCTTTCGGCTCTCAATCGGAGTGTCACATTTGACGAACTAGCCGTTCTTACTGAGCTTCGAGTTGACGCACTTCGTTCAGCCATCCACGACCTCCAGAGCGGATCGCTGGTAGCAAGCGAGTCCGACCGCGAAAATCAACTGGTCTCCCGCTTCCGTTTAACCGAATCTGCCGATCAGTATCTTCGCAGGGTAAGCCCACCGGAATCGGCCGCAACAAAGCAAATACTCAAGAGAGAGCAAGATTTTCGCCGCTCCGAAGAAAGGAGGCGCTCTGACGAAGAAGCAAGATTCCTTTCTCCCAATGTGGTACGAATACGCAACGAACACGACAAGCCCGCAGCGCACTATCTTCGGCTAGCGCTCCTTGCGTATCGAAAAGAATCGCTCGATCGCGCAATGGAACACATCAATCGTGCCCGCGAGCTGAATCCGGAATTCTGGGAGGTATACCGCGTTGAGGCCTTTACTCTTTCGACGCACGGACACATAAGCAACGCCAGAGGACTCTACAAGGAAGCGCTCCAGAAATGCACTGACGGACAATCGCGTGCTATCGTTTCACACTTCTTTTCTGGCCACCTCGCAAAAAAAGAACACGCCCCCGAGGAAGCAATCGAATACGCACGAGAATCGCACGAATTTTTCCAACATCCCGAGACTGCGCAGAACCTCGGAAATCTTCTCGTTTGGCTTCGAAAATTCGAACAAGGCCAAGAGTTGATCTTGTGGGCACTTGAGCAGTCTAAAGGAAAATTCCGCTTAATCACACTCACTTCGCTTGTTGATTCTTGGCGCCGCTGGGCAGATTACCTCCGGGAGGACGAGCACCAACCAGTACGCTCAGCCGGTCATGCGTACACAGGATTTTCCAACGGTGCGCGCGAAATTTCAGCTGGCACGAGCGATGTGCGCCTGGCAAACAGCGTACTCGAAAGCGCTTCCACATTTATTAGAGCTGTCACGTCAACTGGCGTTGATGCCTCAAAATTGTCCCGAGAATGCCTTGATATACTGCATCTAATTCAGAATCACATATCAATTTTTGAAAAGACCAAATCTTGGAGTCGAATCTCTTCTCACCTTGGAAAACTATACCACAATAAGACCACTCATCCGTCCGTCGCGTCACTTTGCTCTGACTTGAGAGACACTATTTCAAATCCAGTTTCTCTGGAACGAGATCCGGAGGATGGACTTGTTGGTCGGATATCGTCGTGGCAAAAGACGTACGGGTTCATTTCGCATCCAAAATATCCGGACGGCGTGTTTGTGCCCGCAGCTCACATCGATGGCCTCACCGAGCGCGGCGAGGACGTCAATCTGTCAGGAAGGAGAATTCGTTTTGTGACAGAACCCGTGGACGATGGGCTACCGCGCGCCGTCTGGTCGATCCTTCTATAGGAATCCCGTTACCACTACGAAGCGAGTTCGGTTTCTAGGATTGTGCCACCCCACGTGGCCGGTTGGTTGGGGCTGGCTGACGTCGAGCCACCGAGCGATGCGCGCTAGGTGCAGCACGTTGTGCACCTAGCACGCATCGCCATCGCCTTGATCGTCGACGAGAAGGATCGGAAGTTGATGCTGTGACTACACCCGTTCTCCGCCGAGCTGTGAGGTTATGAGCCTGGACGACGGCGGCTACTACTCAGCAGAGATTGCCGCCCGTGAGGCCGCAGAGGAAAGCAGCTGGGAACCGCTCTGCGAGGGCCGCCTGGTAAGCTTTGATCCGTTGTCGTCGGCAGGTGAGGGCCTCGGTCGACGTGTACCTGTGGCACAGTGCTAAGCACATCGGCGACCCGACCAAGACCCGAGAACGCCGGACGCGACGAGTGGATTCCGATGTCGCGCGTCCTGGAGGCGACGGAGCGGCAGAAACTGCTTGGCGCCGACATTATTGGTCGCGCTGCTGGACTGCCTCGCATCAGGCGGCACCGCTGCTGGGCACGACCAGCCTACCAAGACGCAGTAACTGCCGATCTGCCTTGATGCGGGACGCCAGACACCGCGCTTGCCGAGCGTGGTCCAGCGCGGCGTCTCTGTCTCCGGCGGCCGTGAACGCGTGCGCGAGATCGACGAGCAGGCTAGTTCACGCACGCGCGAACATGTCGGACATGCGCGGCAACACGTCGGGGAGTTTTCGATCGCTTCCGACTCGCCGAGTTTCCCAAGTGCGTTCCCGCGCCAACGGTCGAGGTGTGAGCCGTCGAGGAACAGGAACGGCAGCTCGGCGTCGATGGGTTCGAGCGGGGCAACCGGGTGCGAATCTGGGTGCGAACCAAAGCGGACGGTGCCGCTGGAGCGACGCTTTCGCCATCGATCCTCCCGGTTTGCCCCGGTAGTTCACCAGAGCCACTACGTGGAGCCGACTCAAAATCCGTCCAGTGTGAGTTCGAATCTCACCGGGGGCACCACGCCTGACCAGGCTTTATAGCTGAATGTGTAGATCATGATTTGATCTGCAGGTGCGGCTTTGCGCATGAGCATGCTCAAAGCCATGACTTGTTTCCGGGACGGGACTGCCAACGCGGCCTCATCGAGGAGCGCGCCAAGGCGCTCCTCGTCGTCGTCTTCGCGGGCAACGGCCCCGCAACCGGTCGCCGCACCTATCTCCGCGAGACCGTCAACGGCACCGGCAAAGCCGCGCACGAACGCGGCGAGAAGACCCTCAACAAGCTCCTGACCCAGGCCTACGGCCAGCGCTCCGCACCATCGGCGGTGAGCCCGTCCTACGCGCTGTCCGAATGGATGCGCACCAGCGAGATCGAAGACAGCACCCGGCACACCTACCAGGGCTACATCGACCGCACGATCAAGCCCGCGCTCTCCGAGACCGCCGCGAACAAGATTTCCGCGCGGATGCTCGAAGGCCTTCATCGAGAAGCACAGGACGGAACAGCCACACGCCTGCGTGGCGGAGAAGTGCCGTCCTCATAAGTGCAAGCCGATGGCCGCATCAACCGTCCGGGAGATCCACGCCGTCATCAGCGGCACGCTCGACGCCGCCGAGCGCTGGGACTGGATCAGCTTCAACCCCGCATGCGTCGCACGCAAACCCCGCCAGAAGCGCCCCGCGCCAGATCCACCCACCCCGGCCGAGGCCGCTTGCTTATCCGAGGAAGCGTTCCGAATGGACGACGACTGGGCACCTTTGTCTGGCTCGCCGTGGCCACCAGCATGCGCCGAAGCGAACTCGTCGAACTACGCCGAAACTGGTTCCACAGCCAAGGAAAAGACACCAAAACCCAACAAAACCGACGCATCGCAATCAACTCCGAAACTGTCGCCCTCCTCCGCGAACACCGCGACCGAGTCACCAACCGAGTCCGCGACCTCCTAGTAGGCCAGATCTGCCGGCCTGGGCTCGACCGCAGCGGTGACCTTCACCAATTAGTCCACTGTGGATGAACTAGTGCTCGTTGGTTTCTCCCAGTGGCGATGGGACTCTGGTCAGTAGTCCCCAAAGGACTCCCAACCACTCGCGGTAGGGAGCTGATCGCAACCGGTCGAGCTCCTTCCCGGGTGGTCGGTCTCGAACATCACACCCACGCCACAATTCCCGCTTTGGATGGCAGAGTGCTTCGAACGCATGGCAGTGGAGCCCCGCCGCGCCACGTCTGGAGGCCTCTTCGTGAACAACAAGCGCGACGATTGGACTGGACCGCACGGCGGCCCGACTGGGCAGCACAGGAGTCCAGGTCCAGCAGACGCGCCCACGCAGCGGTTGGGTCGACCCGCCCGTGGTTGGACTGGTGGTTACGCGCCTCCGCCGGGCAGGCCGGGGCCTGGCGACCCGCGGGGAGGACGCCGGAATGCCAGGCAGTGGTTGCTGGGTGCGTTCCTGGCGGTCATCGGGTTGATCACGACGTCCGTCTGCGCGTTCCTGATCGCGTTCGGTATCGGGTACGCCTCGTGGGATGTGGAGAGCCCGGAGTCGCTCGCCCGAGCCACCGGGCAGACGGTCCTGATCAAGTATGCGGACAATTCGGAGCTGACCCGGATCGTTCCCGCCTCGGGCAATCGGACGATGATCGGGGATGTGACACGCGAGGTGTCCCGTCCGATGCGGGATGCCACGCTGGCGGCGGAGGATCCGACCTTCTACCAGAACCCCGGTTTCGACATGACCGGGATCTTCCGGGCGGCGTGGGGTCAGCTCACCGGTGATGACAGCGGTGGCGGTTCGACGTTGACCCAGCAGTACATCAAGCTGTCCACCGGGAACGACGAGCACACCTACACGCGGAAGTTCAAGGAAATCGTGCTGGCGTTCAAGATGAGCCAGCAGCAGTCCAAAAACGAGATCCTCAAGGCGTACTTGAACACCGCGTACTACGGCCGAGGCGCGTACGGCATCCATGCCGCCGCGGAGGTGTACTTCCACAAGGAACCGAAGGACCTGGGCGCCTCTGAGGCGGCGGTGCTGGCGGGGATGGTGCAACAGCCGTCCAACAACGACCCGCGCATCAACCCCGCGCAGGCCCAGCACCGGTGGACCTATGTCGCCGACCAGATGGAGCGCCACGAGTTCGTCACGGCGGAGCAGCGCGCGGCGATGCGGTTCCCGACGACGCAGAACGGTGCGGACCGGACGAACCAGAACGCCACGGGCACGCAGTACCAGATCCGTGAGCAGGTGCTCGCCGAGCTGGATCGGGAGGGCTACAGCCAGCAGAGCCTGGAGCAGCACGGCTACACCGTCGTCACCAACATCGATCCTCGGGCGCAGAAGGCTGCCGAGGACGCGGTCAGCACGGTGATGCAGGGCCAGCCGAGCAACCTGCACCCGGCGCTGGTCGCTACGGAACCGAACACGGGCGCGATCCGTGCCTATTACGGCGGTGGCGGCACGGACGCGGGCGCGTTCGACTACGCCAACGCGCAGCAGCAGGCGGGTTCCGCGTTCAAACCGTTCGTGGCGCTGGCAGGTCTGGAGCAGAACCGAGGTCTGGGTGAGCTCTACGACGGCTCGTCGCCACGCGAGATCGCGGGGACGACGTTCGCCAACAACCCGGGTGTCAGCTGCGACGACCCACCGCACTGCAGCGTCCGCGAGGCGATGACCAAATCGGTCAACACGGTGTTCGTGGACATGGGCGTGCAGTTCGGGACGGCCAAGGTCGCCGACGCCGCACACCAGGCGGGCATTCCTCGCGAGATCAACGGCAAGCCGACCCTGCAGAACGCCGACGGCACGACCAGCGCCGGCATCGCACTGGGCATGTACCCGGTGCGCACCACCGACATGGCCAGCGCTTACGCGACCTTCGCCAACGATGGGATGCGCAACCAGCCCCGGTTCGTCCAGAAGATCGTGGACAACAGCAGCGGCGAGATCGTGCAGGATTTCGTACCGCAACCGCGGCCCGCATTCGATCCGAACGATCCGCACCGCAACCGGAACCTGGCCGCGAACGTGACGGAGTCCTTGCTCCAGGTCGCCGACCACTCCCATCTGCCGCTGGACGGAAGGCCGGTGGCCGCGAAAACCGGGACTCACCAGTACGGCAACGGTGACAGCGTCGACAACGAGAAGGCCTGGACGGTGGGCTACACCCCGCAGATGTCCACCGCTGTGTCGATGAGCGCGGGAGACGCGCAGAACCCGGTGCTACCGGTGCGGGACGCCAACGGCACCCCCGTCTTCGGCGGTGGCCTTCCCGGACACATCTGGCAACAATTCATGAACGCCTACCTCACCGGCAAGCCCGTCCAGCCCTTCACCAGCGCGGAACCGATCGGACAGTTCTACCCACCGCCACCACCCCCGCCAGCCGCTCCTCCTCCTCCACCGCCCCCCGCGCCCGGCCCGCCGCCCTTCGCGCCCGATCGGCCACCCTTCGCGCCCGGTCCGCCACCGAAGCCGCACGGGCACTCGAAGCACGGTCACGGTGACGGATAATGCGGAGGTCGTGAAAGCCGTGCGTTGACATCCGCCCCAAGTCACACAAGAGTCCCGTCTTCCCTGAGCGCTGGCGCAATGAGAGCGCCGAAAAGTTAGATCAGAAGGTTGGAGGTTCGGGCACGCTAATCAGGTTGCGGCCAGGCCATCCGGCGACACCGCAACATGTTTCAGCAGCCACCTTTCCCGAACCGGACTGACGACCAACGAAAATAGCCTCGGCTGCTCGCGTCGACCAGCCGCCTCTGGGTGCAAGTCCGGGTGCGCACTGCGGTCGATGACGCCTCTGGGGGCGACGTTTTCGCCACCGATTCATCCCGTTTACCCTGGGGCTACACCAGAGCCAGAAGCTCTTGCCGACTCAAAATCCATACAGTGTGAGTTCGAATCTCACCGGGGGCACGTACAGCATCTACACAATCCGCGTCTGCTTGAGCAGGCGTTTCTTGTGCAGTGATCATGGTTTCGTTGATCCGTTCCGCCGTGTTGGCATCTGGGGTAGTTCGTCGGCGGGGAGTTTGATCGAGATGGCGGCTTGGTTGCTGTCGCCGCGTAGGCGGATGGTGAGCTGGGTGATCTCGAACAGCGCACCAGCGCATTGGCCAGGACGCTGTTGGGGCTAGCAACAGCGATGGTTTCCCACTGTGGCTCAACGAGATCACGCTTCTTGCTGGGCTTTTTCTGGGCATGCCAGCCATGGAGCACAATGCCCAGAAAGAGCCCAGTGAATGTCACCTGATGGCGGCCCGTGCAGAACATCAACCCGACGGCGCCGCGCGACCGCTCAGGTGCCGTCTGTCGCTGCGTCAGGGTTGAACCACACTAGACGTGCGCGAATACGGCTGCCGAAGGTGAACCCGCGAAGCGCACTCTCTGGCGCCGCCATGCTCATCCTCAGCCCGCCGCCGACAGCGATGACCTCCGCGTGATCGGCGAAAGCCAACCCCCAGGCGGCGATTCGGCCATCGACCCGCTCGCCGTACTCCTGCACGATGGCGAACAGCCGAGGCGCCTCGTCAGCGACGATGCATTCCAAGATCGCCCCGAACCGCACCTCGTCGCACAGCGGGCGCATGCCCGTGGGGTCGGGAACGAGTGCATCCAGCGGGTGGCCGCCCTCCTGCTGATCCGACCTTGGCACCCCATGCACCGTCCGTGTCGCTGCCATTGCCATGATTTCCTCCCCGCTTCGGTCCGCGAAGATTCGCGCTGGTTGATGGCCTCAGCGGAGTCGTGGCAGGTCGGGTAAACCCGCCCGGTTCCGCCAAAGCGCTGGCCGCCGGGGTTGCGATCACCGCATGGGCGCCGGTGAAGGCGTCCTCGCGGCACGTTAACTGCGTCCCGATCACCACCCTTGCAAGCTATCTTGTATATATACAGAGATCCATACATCGTCCGGGTGGATCCGCAGGGGCGGCTGACGCTCGATGCAACACTGTGTGCGACTCGGTCGAGATACGGAGGGACACCAGTGGTCGATCACCGCTCAGATCCATCGGCGCTGCGTTTTCTGATCGGCCACGACCTGCGCGCGGCACGCGAGCGCGCCGGCTTCAAGCAGGCCGAGGCGGGCAAGGTGCTGGACTGCAGCCAGGCGAAGATCAATTACCTGGAAACGGGCAAGACACAACAGAAACCCGACGAGGTCACGGCCTTGCTCCGGGCCTACGGCGCGGACGTAGAACATGTCGACCGCATGTCGTCACTCGCTGCACGGGCCGATCAAAGCACCTGGTGGGCGCCATTCGGCGACGTCCTGCCCAACTGGTTCAAGACCTTCGTCGGCCTGGAAGGACTCGCCACCACCGAGTCCACCTACGGATCATTGCTCCTGCCCGGCCAACTCCAAACTCCCGACTACGCAGCGGCTTTGCTACAAGGCAACCTCCGAGTCCCACCGATGGACGCGCCGCAAGTCGTCCGCGCCCGCATGGCACGGCAGCGGCTCACCGACGACACCAGCCCGTTGCGGTTCCGCGCCGTCATCGAGGAGTACGTCCTCGATCGCATCGTGGGTAGTCCCGAGGTCATGCGAGGCCAGCTGGAGCACCTGCTAGAGCTGATGCAGCGCGACAACGTCGAGCTGTACGTCATGCCGGTCAGCGTGGCTGTCCACGACGGGCTTGACGGAGAGTTCCTCCTGCTGGACTTCGAAGAAGCCCAGAGCATCGGCTACATCGAGTACCCCACGGGCGCGATCTACGTCCAAGACCAAGATCAGGTCTCGGCCTACAATCTGTCCGTAGATCGGCTGTGTGCAGCTGCACTGTCAGTGGCCAAATCTGCTGAAGCGATCGCCGCGCGCATCGCCACCCTAGGCACGAGTTCGGAGGACTGAAATGACCACCCTCGACAACCTCGACTGGCGAACCTCCACCCGCAGCAGCAACGGCGAAAAGTGCGTCGAGGTCGCCCCAACAGCCGACGGCGTGGCCATCCGACACAGCAAACACCCCGATGCTGGCACCATCACCTTCCCGATTGCCGTGTGGGCGGCGTTCGTTCGCGAGGCATGCAACGGCTTATCGAGCAATAACGAGGTCGCCACCATCACCAAGATTGGCACGGACACTCTCGTGAGCTCGCTTCATGCCGCAGTTGAGCTGCGCTTCGACGAAGGCGAATGGTCTGCCTTCCTCGCCGGAGCCGAAGACGGGGAATTCGACTTCACCGGCGGTTTGACACCCACCGCGAACTGACCTGCCATCCAACGTTCCAGGACGGCGAACTCCATGCCCTGACCTGCCAACTACGCAGGGCATCCGCCCGGCGATGCGGATCTCCGCACGGGCTCTGTCATGTGACGATCGTTTGCTGATTAGTCGGCGTGGGTGCGTCGCGAACCATACTGGCGTATTCCTCGACGAGCGCTTCGACTGATCCGCTCTACGGAGCTGACAGTCGTCTCGTGACGTCGAAGCAGCCTGCGGTGATCATCGGCCTTTGTCGACGATCACACCCACACCGGCTTCGGCTCGTGGTGGTGGCGACCGTGAGAACGGGGAGGATTCTGCGGGTGCTGGCGCGGAGGGCGGTTTGGATGCGGGTGGCTCCGGCCCTGCGGTGCAGGGTGATCGCGGAGTTTCGGAGGATACGACGAGGTTCTGGTCTAGGCTTCAACCGTGCTCGAACCTGGGAGAAATGATGAGTGGGTTGCTGCCTTGCCGTTCTCGGCCGCAAACTCGCTGTTTGGTCGCCTCTCGATAGTGGGTGGCACGCTGACGCTAACCACAGACTTAGTAATCTTCACGCCGTTACTTGGACTCGGGCGGACTCAAAGGTTCCCACTACGCGAGATCGACAAGGTTGCAGCCTTCGCCGACAACCCCCCACGTCTCAAGATCAGGTTCCGGACACGCCGACCGCTGGTGCTGATGGTGGCGCCGACCCGCACGACAACGATCTTCACGCAAGACTCGTCCGCGCGGGACGAGGCTGTCGCATCGATCAGCCAGCGACTGCGGAACATCTAGGTTGGGTGTTGCGATTGCTTTGGTTGACGCTGACCTGCGCTGCGGTGATCTCAATCGGCCTGCTTGTTCTCGCTGCCGAGTGGGAAAAGCGCGTCGAAGCCGCATCCGGGGCGAAGTCCGTCGGCGGCAGCGAATTGTCTTCTGGCGGAAGGGATGACTTCGTTGGATGACGAGAAGCATCCGGATCCGGGTGGCAAGCCGAGTCTGTCCTGGGCGCTCGCGGGTATCGCCTTCGCCTGCCTCGGCGGATATCTCCTGTTCCTCGGTCTGGGCGTGGGGATGGCGATGCCGGATGGTTCGTTCGGCGTGCAGCTGATCGGCTTCGGCTTTGCGCTCGTTCTCGTGGTGATCTTCTTCCTACGTGAGTGGTATTGGCACAACCGGCGTTCGGACCAGCCGTCTTCGACGGCCGAGTCTCCTGGGGTGAGTCGGATGAGTCCGGCGCTCTCGATTCCGCTACTCGTGGGCTGTGGTCTGGGTGTGTTCTTCTTGTTCCTGGGGAAGGACATGGGGCAGAGGTTTCCCGACGTTCTTGTCGGGCCCGCGTTCACCTGGATCGGATGGGGAGTCCTGGTCCCGGCGGTTCTGGTCCAACTCGGATGGCACTGGCGGAGACGGCGTACCAAGTAGCTTCTTTGAGCCGCTGCAACACCTCGGGGTGGAGATCCACAGTCGTGTCGCCACCCCGAGATGCCACTTTATTGCCACTTATGGACCTCAACCGGCGTCAAGGGGTGGCAACCGTCGAGACCCGCTCATTCGACGTCGATGCAGGTGAGGGCAGGTGCAACCAGACGACGACAAGCGTCGATGATCACGGACCAGCCATCAGAAGGTTCCGTATTCGAGGGCGGTCCGCGGTCTCCAGCTGGATGGTCGAGCGCGCCCACACGTTACCCCCACAAAACAACCCCAGATGATCGTAAATGACGACCGACAACGGGCATTTGCACCTGCGATCATTGCAGGTTATCTGGGGTGATCGGAAGCAATCGGAGACAACGGGCAACGTCGCCTCAGAATCCGCGGGTTCAGGGTTCGGCCACCATGGGCGGTAGCGGCTGGAGAGGGCGGCAACACCACCGTCCCCTCAAGATCATCTCCATACTTTACCCGCACAAAACGCTGTCGAACGTCGACAAATGACCTTCGCTCACGGCATGTGCGATTGTGAAAGTTGCTGGCCATGTCAGGTGATGGCAGACGACGGGGGAGTGGTCCCATGACCCGTCAGGTCGTGGGTTCGGATCTCACGGCGGGCACTCATCGGCGCAGGTGAAGGCGGGTCTGGCTCGTATCAGCGGCAGCCTCCACGCCGAGGCTACGATGCTTGAACAGCAACGTACGAGCTGCGTTTGGGCTGCCGGTACATTCGACGAACTGTGGAGCTTCGTTCTCGGCTGCCTTCGGCGCTCGCGCCGTTGTGGCGCGTGGTGCACGCTCGGTTGTCCTCTGGTCGTCCAGTCAGGCGGGTTCGGGTAGGGCCGCTGGATGGCGAGCAGCGCAGTGCCGTGGCGGATCTGCTCGGGATGGCTCGGCTGCCCGGCGAGCACATCACCATCTCGGTGGAGGTGCTCGACCAGATTTTGCGGGATTCGCTCGGCGTCGGTGTTCATGAGGTAGTGACCGAGCTTGTCGGGCCTGTAGGTGATCAGGCCGCTGATCGGCGTCGCGTTGCGGCCGAGCGCGACGAGTTGTGGTCGTGGCTGACAAGCCATCCGGTGGTCATCGCGCAACCGGCGCTGGCCGATTGGGTCGCTTCAGTCCGGCGCGGCGGACTCAGCGGCGGGTCCGTCGCACGGACCAAGACTGAGCTCGAACAGGCTCTGACCGTTCTCGCGGCGCTTCCTGCCCCCGGCACGCCACTCCCAGTGCTCGCCGAGCGGACCCTGCGCGACACGCATGCTCTTGACGACGGGACCCGGTGTTCCGGTCTTGTTCTGCGTGCCCTGGCCACGATCTACGACCGTCCCTCCCCCGCCGATGCATCCGAGCGGCGGATGCTGTGGGAACAGGCGGGAATCACCGACGACGAGCTGTCGTCGGTGGTCCTCACCGGTGGCGT
The DNA here is from genome assembly GCF_053593195.1 of Saccharopolyspora sp. NPDC002376. Classification (NCBI taxonomy): domain Bacteria; kingdom Bacillati; phylum Actinomycetota; class Actinomycetes; order Pseudonocardiales; family Pseudonocardiaceae; genus Saccharopolyspora; species Saccharopolyspora sp. NPDC002376. The sequence goes on along the minus strand of NZ_JBSFBZ010000070.1, from coordinate 22,794 downwards.
ACGCGTGGGTGGTGACAATGTTGCGTCAGGGCTCCTTCGGCTCTGCGCGGACGCCGGCCAGCCATGCGCGCTCACCCTGGGCCAGATCAGATCAAGCGATTGGACCGCTGCGCCGGAGCACGTTTGGGTTTTCGAGAACCCGAGCATGCTCGCCCTCGCGCTCAAGAGGTTCGGCACCGGCTGCCCGCCCATCGTTGTCACCTCGGGTTGGCCGAGCAGCGCTGGAATCCTGTTCCTCCGCAAACTCGCTTCGGCCGGTTCCCAACTGCACTACCACGGAGATTTCGACGGCGAGGGGTTGCGCATCGCCGCACACGTCGTCGCCCGGACTGGCGCACAACCGTGGCGGATGAGCAGCGGCGACTACCTGGCCGCAGTCGCCGATGGCCCGCCCGCGGGCCGGATCACCCCAGTACCCTGGGACGGCGAACTCGCCGAACACCTAACGCGCAAGGGCACGACCGTATCCGAAGAGCGGGTGGCAGCTACCTTGCTCGACGCGCTCACTCCGTGACACAGCTGTTGGAGGCCTTTTGGAACCGCTCCGCGTCCCGCCGGAGATGTTCCGATTCACCAGCGGTGACAGAGCTGGACTCTACGTCTCGATGTTGCACGCCTTCGGTGAAGCGAACGAACGGCTCGAAACCGCGTTGGGACTCGACGACGTCCGCAGCCGCCTGCGTTCTGTCGGCTGGCTCGACGCGCTGGAGGAGAGCGATCTGACCAGCGCGCTGGAGCAGCTGCGGGACTGGAACTTGATCGACGTCATCCAGAACCACTCGGAGAACTACCGGACCGCGGCCGAATACGAGCGGCGCAACCTCCAGTACTCCCTCACCCGTCAAGGAGAGGCTGCGCTGGCGGGAGTCGTGCATGCGATGAGCGTGCTGGCATCCAGCGGTGCGTTGCAGACCGCTGTGCTGGACGCGATCTCGGACCGGCTGGGTGATCTGCTGGAACGCAGCGAAAACGGCTCCGACCGGCAGGTGTTCGCCACCCTCACCGAGCTGGAGAGCCACCTCGATGCGCTGCGCAGCAACACGAAGAAGTTCAACGGCGAGCTCCAACGTCTGCTGCGGGCTGATGGCGCAGACCTGGACACCTTCCACGAGGTCAAGGCGTCGACGGTGGCCTACCTCCAGGAGTTCGTGACGAACCTCGAGCATCGAACGCACGCCATCGCCGCCCGCATCCGCCAGCTCGAAGACCGCGGAGTCGAGCAGCTGCATCAACGTGCGCTGGCCGGGGCAGAGCTACCGCAACTTTCCGGCACCGACCCGGCACCGGCATGGCTGGACCATCGCCGCGCTCGATGGGAAGGCCTTCGCGCGTGGTTCCTGCCCTGTGACGGCACGCCGCCGAGGGCCGAGCAGTTGCACCAGGTGGCGCGCCGGGCGATCGTCACGCTGCTTCAGGTGCTCGACCGGATCACCGAATCCCGCAGGCGGGCGAGCAACGCCGTCCTCGATTTCCGGGAGCTGGCGCGATGGTTCACCGTGGTGCCCGAGCAGGATCTGCACCGCTTGTGGTCGACGGCGTTCGGGCTCAGCTCAGCCCGGCACGCACACCTCGCCCACGACGACCCGGAGCTGGTGAGTCCGTCGGTTTCCTGGGCGCAGTCGCCTCCCGTCGAGGTCTCGCCGCTGCTGCGTTCGGCAGGCAGGACGGAACGGTTCGCCAGGACTGGGCGGGTGCGTGATGTCACGGCGCTGCGGGCGCAGCGTGCCGAACGTGCACGAGCCGAACGCACGCAGCTCGAAGCGGCATGGAACATGCTCGACACCGGCGGCGCGGTCCGCGTATCCGAGTTCGGAGAACTCGACCACGGGATCTTCGAGCGGCTCCTCGAACTTCTGGGCCGGGCACTGTCGAGCGTTCCCGACGAATTCGGCACCCGGCGCGGCAGCACCGCCGACGGCCGTATCGAGATCCTGCTCCGGCCGCCGTCGGATTCAGCCGTCGCACACCTGAAAACACCGCGCGGCGTGTTCAGCGGGCCGGACTACGAGATCGAGATCAACGCGCTCGGCAACCGAGGTAGGGCATGAGCAACCTCACCAACCAGCTGGTCATCGCTGAGCGCGAGGAGGTCGCGCGCGGAATCCGGACGCTGCTGAACAGTCCGCTGATCACCGAACGCAGCTCTCCCGAAACGTTCGATCTGGTGCGTCGACGGCACGAGCCGATCGGTAAGTGGTTCGACTACTACTGCGGCTGGAAGCTCATCGTCGAACCACGACTCGGTTATGCGCGGCTCGTCAAGGTCCGAGCCGCGATCGACGCGAGCAGACCCGCCAGACGCATGAGGTCCGGACGTGCACCGTTCGACCGCCGGCGGTACGTGCTGTTGTGCATCGTGGCTTCCGAACTGCTGGCCACGCCGGTGACCACGATCGGTCTGCTCGCCGACCGCGTCAGCCGTGCGACCACGACGGATCAGGTGGTCGCCGCGTTCGACACCGCCAGCCGTGGCGAGCGGATGGCGTTCGTCGACGTACTCCGATTGCTCGAGTCCTACGGCGTGCTGGAGGTCGTCGACGGAACCACCGAGTCGTTCGTGGATTCCAGCGAGGCCAAGGTCCTCTACCGGGTTGACCCGACGCTGCTGTTACGTCTGCTGGCGGCGCCAACCGGACCGTCGCGGCTTGCGGTGCTCATCGAGGAGGTGCCGCTGCGGTTCGACGAGCTGGTGTCCGAGCTGTCGCGCGAGCGACGCTACGGCACGGTTGAGCGGGACGGCGGCTCTTCCGACGTGCAACGAAATCTCTGGCTCCGGCATTCGATCTTCCGCAGGCTCGTGGACGACCCGGTGCTCTACTTCGATCGACTCACCGACGACGAGCGGGCCTATCTCGGATCTCCGACTGGTAGGCAGCTGTTGCGCCGTGCCGCGGAGCAGGGCGGTTTCGTGCTCGAAGAACGCGCTGAAGGGGTCCTGCTGGTCGACCCGGACGGGATGGCGACGGACAGCCGCTTTCCTGACGACGCCAGCAACGCCAAGGTCGCCGCGTTGCTGTTGCTGGACGAGATCGATGGCCCCATCACCAGCGAGCAGCTCGAACTCGTCGTTTCGGGACTGCTCAGCAGGTTTCCGCGCTGGGCCAAGACATATCGCGGTGCGGACGGGACCAGGCAACTCGCAGATGATGCGGTGGAGGTACTGGTGAACTTCGGTCTCGCGGAGGTCTCCGGCGGTCTCGTGCAGCCACTGCCCGCCGCTGCCAGATACGCGGTCGGCGCCGCTCGAACAAACGACACCGACGCAATGGAGGAGACATCGTGACCGCGCCGAGATGGATACCGAGCCGGGCAGGCATCCTCAACGTCTGGCGCTACTACGACGAAGTGTTCGAGTTCCACGAGGGACGTCTGCTGCTGCGCGGCCAGAACGGCAGCGGCAAATCCAAGGCGCTCGAACTGCTTCTGCCGTTCCTGTTCGACGCGAGTCTGCGGGCACACCGGCTGTCGACGTTCGGCACCAACGAGCGGACCATGCACTGGAACCTGATGGGCGATGGTGCCTCCGGCGCCACCCGCGTCGGCTACGTCTGGCTGGAATTCCAGCTGCCTGGCGATCCCGATCGATGGTTCACCTGCGGTGCGAGGCTCCAAGCGAGCAAGAACACCACCACCGCGCACGCCGACTACTTCACCACCGCGCAGCGAATCGGCACCGATATCGCTCTGGTCAACGATTCCGGTCAACCCCTTACCAAAGCGGTGCTGGAGGAACGGCTCGGTGACTCCGGTGTTCTGCACGACAACGCCGGCGACTACCGGGCGGCAGTTCGTTCCACCCTGTTCGCCACGCTCAACGAGCAACGCTACGACGCGCTGATCACCGCACTTCTCCAGCTGCGCATGCCAAAACTCTCGCAGCGGCTCGACCCGCAGCTGCTTTCCAGCCTGCTGTCCCGGGCGTTACCTCCGCTGGGGCAACAGGAGATCGCCGATCTCGCTGAAGGTTTCGAGAGGCTGGATCGACAGCGGGAACGACTCGCCAACCTCGACGAAGAGGTGGCTGCCACCAAAACACTCGCCTCCCGCCAGAAGTCCTACGCACAGCGTGTGCTGCGTGCTGCGGCGGGCAACCTGATCACCTCGACCACCGAGCTCGACAAGCTCACGAGGACCGCCCGTGAGTCGGCAGATGAATACGAAGGGGTCGCACAGGCGAAGGCGACGGCCGAGTCACGTGCCGAAACGCTGGAACTGGACATCGAGAGCACCGAGTCCAGGATCACCGGGCTCACGGAAAGCGAGAGGTACAAGGAAGCTGAGGAATACGACCGACTCCGCCAGCAGACGTCCGACGCGGAACGGCAAGCGAGCGCGGTAGGAAAAGACGCGGCCGAGAAGCGCTCGCAAGCCGACAAGGACGCGCAGGCCGCGCAGGCCGCCACGCGTGCGGTCGACAAGCGTGCCGACACTGCCCGAGCGCAGCAGTCCGAGACCTCACACGCCGCGACGCGTGCAGGGATGACGAGTCTGCATGACGAGATCATCGCGTCGCTCGGCACCGACGTGCAGCCGCGCAGACTGCTCCGTGCCGCCGTGCAGAGCAGGCGCGAGCAGCTGGACGAGGTGCGTGAAGCGATCGACACCCACGACCGGGCCGTGGATCTCCGCACGCAAGCCGAGAACGAGATCGACCAAGCCAGGAACTTGCTTTCGCAGGCGAGAGAGCAGCAGGAAGCCGCAGCCGAGCAGCACGAGACCGCCTTCGCGAGGCTGAGCGAGCGAGTTCTGGACTGGGCAGCGGGCTGCTGGGAACTTCGCTTCCCGGACCCGGATGCGCTGATGGAATTGATCCAGTCGGAGACCCAGCTACTAGGCCACGTCGACTCCGTCGCTGCCACGGTGCTCGATGCGATCACCCGGGACGAGACGACCACCAGCACCCGCCTGGACACCGTCCGCGAGGAGCGGAACCAGCTGTCGACCGAAATCGACCGGCTCGCGCAGGAACAGGATCTGCCGCCTGATCCGCCACTGTCGCGTACCACCGACCGCATCACGCTGACCGGGGCACCGCTATGGAGGCTGGTCGATTTCGCTGATACCACGAGCGAAACTGTGCGCTGCTCGATCGAAGCTGCGCTTCAGGCGTCGGGACTGCTCGACGCCTGGATCGGCCACACCGGAGCCGTTGCCGGTCACGACACCTTCGCGGATCCGGCAGCGTTGGCCGCGGTGCCGAGGTCGCTGGCGGACGTGCTGGTTCCCGAGCAGAACGCCGAAGTGCCCGCTGATGTCGTGCGGAAGTTGCTGTCCGCCATCGCGTTCGGCGAGGAGCTTCCGCCTGAGCATCCAGCCGCGATCGGCGCCGATGGCAGTTGGCGGCTGGGCAACCTCACCGGAACCTGGAACAAGGAACATCCCGCTCACATCGGTGCTCTCGCGCGTCGGCGGGCCAGACAACGCCGGATCGAAGAACTTCGCAATCGGGTCGACGAGTGCGACCGGATGATCGCGGAACTCGAAGCCGCGCTGGCAGCACTGTGCAGCCGGCGTGATGTTCTGGACGGTGAACGAAAAGCCCGCCCTGACCACCATGAGCTGCACGCGTCATTGACGGAACTCAGCCGCGCCGAGTCCATTGTGGAGTCCGCTGATTCACAGGTACGGCGACGGATCGACATGGCGACCGCACGCGAGAAGGAAGTCAAGCAAGCCCTGCTCGCACTGACCGCCTTGGCGGCGCAGCACAATGCTCCGACCGATCGGGACGCAGTGCGGACGCTGTCCGACGCTGTCGGCAGCTTCCAGGCGCAGGCCGAGAACTGGCTGGACACCTACGCCGAACTGCTGTCGGCTCGACGTGAGGTGGATGCGCTCGACGAACGGGCCCGCCGCTCCGAATCGATCGCGCAACAGCGGGAAAGCGAGGCGAGCGAAGCCGACAAGCAGCTTCGTCGGCTCGCGGCGAAGCTCGACGCGATCGAAGACACCGTAGGTGCTGATTTCCGGCAGCTTCAGTCGGAGATCGAGGCGCTGCGGACAAGGTTGGGCGAACTACGCGGTGAGCTCACCTCCACCCGCAAGAAGCTGAACGGGCTCGCCGAGCGTCTCGGCCAACTCAGTATCCGTCGAAGCATGGACGCCGGGCTCCGGGACGCGGCTGTCGAGAGGCGCGACTCCACGGCCTACCGGTTCCGGCACCTGGCCACCGGAGTCTTTCCCGCGGACAGTGAAATCGGTGATCTTGATCGGTTTCAGGCGATCCTGGCCACGTCCGACGGTGTCCGCGCGACACTCGACGCCGCACGCATGGTCGCCGCGGCCTGGCCGAGCTTGCCGCACGCGCCGAACAATCTCGGCGACGCTGTGCACCGCCTGTCCGAGTCGGTCCACGCTTGCCGAAGCGCGCTGAGTTCCCGGGCCGATCTCGATCTGGAGACCGACGAGGACGTCCAGGTCTTCACCGCCGTGGTCGATGGGGTCCGGGTCGGGGCGGCGGAACTGCTCGCCATCCTGCGCAGCGAGGCGGAACGAAGCCGCCAGGAGATCACCGACCGGGAACGAGACCTGTTCGACAAGACCCTTACCGGCGGCACCCGTCGCCATCTGGCAGACCGGATCCGTCAGGCCACCGAACTCGTCGACGGGATGAACGCGCGACTTGAACGTGTGCGCACGGCGTCGAACGTCGCGATCCAGCTCGTCTGGCAAGTGGCGCCCGATCTGCCGGCAGGCACAAAGGCAGCGCGGGACCTGCTGCTCAAAGACCCGGTACGGTTGACCGACTCCGACCGCGAGTCGCTGCACCAGTTCTTCCGCGACCGCATCGAACAGGCCAAGGCCGACGACACCGCCACCAGCTGGGAACAGCAGCTGGCTCAGGTCTTGGACTACACCTCCTGGCACCGCTTCGTCGTCAAGGTCGACCGCGCCAACGGGGCGGGATGGCAACTGCTGACCAAGAAACTGCACGGCGCGCTCTCCGGTGGGGAGAAGGCGATCGCACTGCATCTGCCCTTGTTCGCAGCCGTCGCCGCCCACTACGAAGCCGCGCCGGAGGCACCCCGTCTCATCCTGCTCGACGAGGTGTTCGTCGGCGTGGACAGCACCAACCGCGGCCAGGTGTTCGCACTGTTGTCCGCGCTCGACCTCGATCTCATGCTCACCTCCGATCACGAGTGGTGCACCTACGCCGAACTGAGCGGCATCGCCATCCACCAGCTCATTACCGGGGACGACGGCGACGCGGTTACCACCGCCCGCTTCACCTGGAACGGCCACGACCTCATCCCCGACGGAGACGAACCTTAGAGGCTCATCCAGGTCGCCATCCTCGCCCGCGACGCGATCGAGAACACCGCCGACCTTCACGCCACGGCCTGACCACCGGCACGGCAGCGCAGGCCGGGCCTGCAGTCGTGCGCGCTGGAACCGCTGCGGCTTCATCTTGAGCATCGACAGCTGGATCCATGCTTCCATAGGGCGCGGCTGGGTGTCGTCAAGCAGGTCGAAGAAGCAGGTCCAGCCGGGGATGCGGAGCACGCTGTCGCTGTGCGCTGAGGCCTGTTGCAGGCGCTAACAGGGAGCTACCAGCAGCCGGCGGCATCGATCGCAGATCAACCCTGCAGAACCAAGCTCTTGGGAACTGATCCTGGTTCACCCTCCGCTCCCACTCGGTTTTGGGGTTGCGAGGACTGGGTGGGGGTTGAGGGTTGCTTGGACCTGGGTGCCTCGGGGTAGGTCGGTGGCTTCTGCGTTGGAGACTTGGGCCAGGGCTTTGTTTCCGTCTTCGAGCTGGATCTCGATTCGGCATGTCGAGCCGAGGTAGGTCACCGAAGTCACCTGGGCGTTGGCGTTCTCGCTCGGGGTCAGGCGTAGCGACTCCGGGCGGATGAACGCCGTGGCTGCGCCGGATTGCGCTGAGCCTTCGAGGAGCGGGACTCGGGTGCCGAGGAGTTCGATCGATCCGTTGTCCACGACACCGGGCAGTCGGTTGGTCACGCCGACGAACTCCGCGACGAACGCGGTGCGGGGGCGTTCGTAGAGCTCGACCGGGGTGGCGATCTGCTCCAGGCGTCCGGCGCACATCACGCCCACCCGGTCCGCCATCGCCAGCGCTTCCTCCTGGTCGTGCGTGACGAACAGGGTCGTCGTGCCGACCTCGAGCTGCACCCGGCGGATCTCGTCGCGCAGCTGGGTGCGGACCTTCGCGTCGAGCGCGGACAGCGGCTCGTCCAGCAGCAGCACCTTCGGCTCGATCGCCAGTGCGCGGGCCAACGCGACTCGTTGCTGCTGACCGCCGGAAAGCTGGTGCGGGTACCGATCGGCGTGATCTGCCAGGCCGACGAGATCCAGCATCTCGGCGGTGCGCTTGCGGCGTTCGCGGGGACCCACTCTGCGCAAGCGCAGTCCGTAGGAGACGTTGTCGTGGGCGGTCATGTTGGGGAACAGGCTGTACGCCTGGAAAACCATCCCCATGTCGCGGCGACTGGCGCTCATGCCGGTGACGTCCGACTCGTCGACCAGCACCCGACCGGAGTCGAGCTCCTCCAGACCGGCCAGGGCTCGCAGCGCGGTGGTCTTGCCGCAGCCGGACGGCCCGAGCAGGGCGACGAGTTCGCCCGGCTGGATGTCCAGCGACAGCCCGTCCAATGCCACCACGGAGCCGTACGACCGGCGCAGCTCGGCCAACTGGACCGCCACGCTCGACCGGGCAGTTCGCTGCGCAGTCCGGACGCTCATCACGTCAATCCCTCCATAGTGGACTCCTTCGGTGCGGTCGCGGTGCCCCGCTACCCCGGTGGTCGATTGCGCGGCTTCACCCGGCCCACCGCGAACAGCAGCACGAACGCGAACACGAGCGCGGCGAGCGAGACCGCCACCGACACCGCGGCGTCCCGCTTGCCGAGCAGGTTGATCACGACCTGCAGCGTGTCGAAGTTCAGCAGGCTGGAGATGGCGAACTCGCCCAGCACCAGCGCGACCGAGATGACCGAAGCGGAGATGATCGCGCCGCGGATGTTGGGCACGATGACCCGGATCAGCACCGTCCACCAGGACGAACCGAGGCTGCGCGCCGCTTCGGACAGCGTCACGACGTCGATCGAACCGAGGCCGGCGTCGATCGCGCGGTAGGCGTACGGCAGGACGAGCACGACGTAGACGAAGGTCAGCGTCAGCGGGGAGTTCCCGATCAGGTAGTCGACCCAGGCATAGATCGGCGCGATGCCCACCACGAGCACGATCGCCGGGATCGTCAACGGCAGCAAGCAGAGGAACTCCACGAGTCGGCGCGCCCGCGGCAGTCGGAGGTGCACCCAAGTCATGGTGGGCACCAGCAGTACCAGCATTCCCAACACCGTGAGGACCGCGAGCTGCAACGAGACTGCGATCGACTCGACGAGATCTGCGTTGCCGGCAACGGATTTCCACGCGTCGAGCGAACGCGATCCGTCTCGGCCGCGAGTGGCGAACTCGAGCATCGCGACCAGCGGGAGCAGCAGGTAGGCGCCGACGACTCCGAGCACAACCCAGCGCATCGCCGGTCTTCTCACCGCAGCCATTTCGCCGCCCTCCGCTGCACCAGCGCGTACAGGGACATCGCCACCGCCACGACGAGAACCATCCCCAGTGCCAACGCCTTTCCGACGTTGGCCTGGTCGAGGACGACCTCGCTGGTCAGCGACGCGCCGATCTGCAGCGCGACGATGGGCTGCCCCTGGCTGACCAGCGCGGCCGCGGTGGAGTACGACGAGAACGCGTTGGCGAACAGCAGCAGGCCCGCGCCCAGGAAGCTCGGGGCCAGCACCGGGCCGCCGACGTGTCGCCAGTACGTCCAGGTCGAGCCGCCGAGGCTGTCGGAGGCCTCCCGCCACTGCGGTTGCAGCCCGTCGATGGCCGGCAGGAACACGATCAGCATCAACGGGATCTGGAAGTAGGTGTAGACGACGCCCAACCCGGTCAGGTCGTACAGCCACGCTCCCCCGGAGAACGCGTCGATGCCGAAGTTCTCCTGCAGCAAGAGCGTGATCAGGCCGTTGAACCCGAAGGTGGCGAGGAACGCGAAGGCGAGCATGACGCCACCGAACTGGGCCAGCACACCCGAGGCCGCCACCACCGCGCGGCGCAGGAACCCGTCGGGTTTTCCCTTATGCACCGCCCACGCCAGCAGTCCACCGAGGCTCGCGCCGGTCGCGGCCGTCACGACCGACAGCTCGATGGATCGGAGGAAGGCGTCAAGGTAGTCGCTGCGGCCGAGGACGGCTTCGACGTTGGCCATCGTGGGCCGGCCCGCCCCGTCCTGGAACGCGCCGGACACGACGATGTACGTTGGCCACAGCAGGAAAACCGCGACGTAGCCCAGGAACGGCAGCAACCCGAGGTACGGGACCAGGCGGCGAGCAGGTGCCGATGTGGATCTCATGGCAGGGACTCCCGTTCTCAGCCCACCACTCGCTGCCAGTTGGCGGACAGGTAGTCCTGCCCCCGCTTCAGCTGCTCCCCGGTCAGCACGACCGGTTCGCCGGACGCGGGCGGCAGCTTCGCGAAGGCGGCCTGGTCGATGCTGCCGTCGCGCTGCATCTCATCGGCCAGCACCGGCCGGGCGCTCCCCTTCAGCCAGATGTTCTGGCCCTCCGGGGAGAAGACGAACTCCTGCCAGAGCCGCGCCGCGGCCGGGTGCGGGGCGTCGACGTTGATCGCCTGCTGGTAGTAGGCGCCCACCACCGCGTTCTGCGGGACCATCACCTGCCATCCGGGCACCGACGCGGTCTGACCGATGTTGGTGTAGTCCCAGTCGATCACGACCGGGGTCTGGCCGGACGAGATCGTCGCCGGGGTCGGGTCGACCGGCAGCAGGTTCCCGGATTCCTTGAGCTGGCGGAAGAACTCCACTCCCGGCGCGATGTCGTCGGCCGAGCCGCCGTTGGCGATCGCGGCCATCACCACGCCGTGGAAGCCGGCGGAGGCCTGCGTCGGGTCGCCGTTGAGCGCGACCTTCCCGCGGTACTCCGGCTTGAGCAGGTCGGCGAGGGAGGCCAGGGCGGGCACCTTGGTCGAGTCGAAGCCGATCGAGGTGTACCCGGTGTAGTCGCTGACCCACCGCCCTTCCGGATCCTTGAGGTTGTCCGGGATCCGCGCCCAGTTCGCGTGCTGGTACGGCGCGAACTGGGCGAGGTTTGCCAGGGTGACGTTGCTGCCCAGGTCGAAGACGTCGGGAGCCCGGTCCTGGCCGCGGAGCTGCTTGGCCGCGTTGATCTCGTCCTGGCTGTTGGCGTCCGGCTGGGCCGAGTTGACGCGGATGCCGTACTTGGCCTCGAAGGCCTTGAGCATCTCGCCGTAGTTCGCCCAGTCCGGCGGCAGGGCGATCACGTTCAGCTGGCCCTCCTCCTTGGCGGCCGCGGCGAGGCCCTCCACACCGCCCAGGTCGGCGGCCGACTTCGCGGTCGCGGCGGGACTGGCCGCCTGGTCGCCGCCACCCGGTGGTGCGGGCGGTGCGCCGCAGCCGGCTAACAGCAGGGACGCACAGGCCGCGGACAACGCGGCGAGCGAACGCAACGAAAGCACAAGGACCTCCAACGTGCGGTGAACCGGGTTCGGGTCGCCGCCCTACTCGGACAGCTTGACCATGACGTGCTTGATCTCGGTGAACTCCTCCAGCGAGTAGATCGACCGCTCCTTGCCGTAGCCGGATTCCTTGAACCCGCCCCACGGCATTTCGGGCGTGACTGGCCCGTGGTCGTTGATCCACACCGTTCCGAAGCGCAGCCGCCGCGCCGCCTGCATGGCGCGACCGACGTCGCGGGTGAACACCGACGCTCCGAGGCCGTAGACGACGTCGTTGGCCAGCGCGAACGCCGCGTCGTCGTCCTCGACGCGCTGCACGGTCAGCACCGGGCCGAAGACCTCCCTCTGGACGATCTCGCTGCGCTGGTCCACATCGGTGAGCACCGTCGGGGCCACGAAGAACCCACTGCGTTCGATCGCACCACCACCGGCGCGGACCTTCGCGCCTGCGGCCACCGCGCGGTCCAGGAACCCGACGACCCGATCCCGGTGTGCCTCGTGTGCGACCGGTCCCATCTCCATGTCCGGGGCTGACGGGTCGCCGACTCGCAACGACTCGACCGAGGCGACCAGCGCCTCCACGACCTGGTCGTAGTTGCTGGCGCTGACCAGCACTCGGGACGCGGCGCTGCAGTCCTGGCCGGTGTTCCAGAAGGCCGATGCGCGCAGTGCGGTCGCGACTTCGCCCGGGTCGGCGTCCTCGAGGACCACCGCGGGTGCCTTGCCGCCCAGTTCCAGGTGCACGCGCTTGAGCGTGTCCGCCGCCGTGCGGGCGACCTCCTTGCCGGTGGCCGAATCGCCGGTCAGCGAGATGATGTCCACCTCGGGGTGCTCCACGAGCGGCACTCCCGCCCCGGGCCCGTCGCCGGTGACCACGTTCAGCACGCCGGGCGGGAAGATGTCGGCGGCCAGACCGGCGAGGCGCAGCGTCGTCAACGGGGTCTGCTCCGACGGTTTGAGCACGACCGGGTTGCCGGCCGCCAGTGCCGGACCGAGCTTGGTGACCGCCATGAGCAGCGGGTAGTTCCACGGCGTGACCAGCCCGGCGACGCCGATCGCCTCCCGGCGGATCATCGAGGTGTAGCCGCGGGCGTACTCCCCGGCGGCCCTCCCCTCCAGGCAGCGCGCGGCACCGGCGAAGAACCTCAGCCGGTCAGCCGCGCTGCTGACCTCGCCGCGGGCGGCGCTGATCGGTTTGCCGACGTTGCGCGACTCCAGGTCGGCGAGCACGTCCGCATCGGCCAGGACTGCGTCGGCGAGGGCGAGCAGCCGCTCAGCCCGCTCCCCCGGTGTGGTCTCCGACCATCGATCAGCCGCGCGACGGGCTGCCGCCACTGCGCGGTCGATGTCGGTGCTGGAGCTGCGTGCGACGGCTGCGATGGTGCACCCTGACGCGGGATCGACGACGTCCATGGTGGATCCGTCGGCGGCCGGCGACCAGGATCCGTCGATGAAGTTCTGGTCGTGCTGGACCAGGTCAGTCGAAGACGAGGACATTGCGGGCTCCTTCCCCATTGCGCAGGCGGTCGAACGCGTCGTCGAGATCGGTGAGCCCGATGCGGCGGCTGATGAGCTCGTCGAGGTGGAGTTCGCCCGCCAGGTAGCGGTCGACCAGTGCGGGCACGTCCGTCATCAGGTGGGACGAGCCGAAGTAGCAACCCCGCAAGGTCTGCTCGTTGACCAGCGGGCCGGAGTCGAGGGTCAGCGTCGCGCCCTGCTTCATCAGGCCCACCACCACGACTTCGCCGCCGGCGTCGAGCGAGTTCCACGCCTGCTGGATGGTCTGCTCGCGGCCGAGCGCCTCGAAGGCGTGGTCCACACCGTCGGTCAACGCCCGGATCACCGCCACCGGGTCCTGCTCCCCGGCGTGCACGACGTCCGTGGCACCGAGTTTCCTGGCCAGTTCGAGCTTTTCCTCGTTCACGTCGACCGCGATGATCTGCTCCGCGCCGCGGATCCGCGCGCCCTGCACGACGTTGAGCCCGACGCCACCGCAGCCGAACACCGCGACCCGCGACCCCGTCCGGACGCTGGAGGTGTTCTGCACGGCGCCGTAGCCGGTGAGCACCGCACAGCTCAACAGCGCGGCGCGGTCCAGCGGCATGGCCGGATCCACCGCCACCGCACCGGATTCGGGTACCACGGCATATTCGGCGAAGGACGACACGGTCAGGAAGTGGTTGATCCGTTCGCCATCGCGGGTGAGGCGGCTGGAGCCGTCCAGGAGGTTGCCGTCCGCCATCGCGTTGCCCGCCGTGGTGCAGAAGTTCGGTCGCCCGCGCTGGCAGAACGCGCACTGCCCGCAGGACGGGACGATGGACATCACCACGTGGTCACCGGTCTTCAACCGCGTCACCCCCGGCCCGACGTCCGCGACGACACCGGCCGCCTCGTGCCCGAGCACCACCGGGAACGGCGCGAGCGAGCGCTTGCCGTCGATGACGTTGAGGTCGCTCGCGCACAGCCCGCTCGCGGCGACCTTGACGAGCACTTCTCCGTGCTGCGGTGGTGCGAGTTCGAGCTCGTCCACTTCGAACCGGGTTCCCGTGCCGCTCAACACGGCAGCGCTGATCTTCAACTGGAGCCTCCTTGTTCCGCGGCGAACGAGCAGTCGCCGCGTTCGATGACGTGCACCGCGTGGTGCGCGATGCGGTCCTCGTCGAGGACGAACCCGAAACCCGGCCGCTCGGGGACCTGGACGTGACCGGTTTCGTCGATGGTCAGCGGTTCGGCGAGCATCTGGTCCCGGGCCGCGGCGTTGAGGCCGCTCGGCGGATCGTGCGGGAACTCCAGGTACTCGCAGTTGGTCAGCGACGCTGCCAGGTGCAGGTGCACCAGCATTCCCAGTCCGTTGCCCCAGGTGTGCGGAACGACGTCCACACCGGACAGTTCGGCGAAGGCGGCCAGCTTTCGGATGCCGGACACCGTCTCGGACTTCACCGCATCGGGCTGCAGCACGTCGAAGCACCCCTGCTCCAGCAGCTGCTTGAACTCGTGGAGACCGTGGTTGTCCTCGCCACCGGCGAGCTTGAGGCCCTCCAGCCGGTCGCGCAGCCTGGCCAGGTTCCGGTGGTCGTGCCGCGGCAGCGGTTCTTCCAGCCACGTCGCGCCGAGCCGCTCAAGCTCACGGGCCACGCCCAGCGCAGTGCGGAAGTCCCACACGCGGTGCCCGCCGACGCCTGGATCGGCACTGGCCTGGTTGGCGTCGACCATCAGCTCGACGTGGTCGCCGACCTTCGCCCGGACGGCCTCGGCAACGGCCAAGTCGTCGCGGGGATCGTCCTCGTGGAAGCGGAGTTTGACCGCGGTGAACCCCTCGTCGACGAGGCGCGACACGTCCTCGGCGCGAGTCTTCGGGTCGCGCAGCTCGCCGGTGGAGCAGTAGGCGCGCACCCGGTCGCCGGCTCCGCCCCACAACCGGCTGACCGGTAGTCCGGCAGCCTTTCCCAGCAGGTCCCACAGCGGGATCTCCATGCAGTACGGGGGCGGTCCGAGGATTTCCGCGTCCCGGATCAGCACCGCCAGCCGATCGATGCGGGTCGGGTCCTGCCCGATCAGGTGCGGCGTGATGAAGCGGTCGATGGCGACCGCCGACTCCATCCCGCCGTGGGCGGCGCCGACACCCACCAGCCCGTCGTCGGTTCCGACCTCGAAGAGCACCATCGGCAACGTCGTCTGAACTCGGCCACGTCCCCAAGCTGGCCGGAACGGCTGGTCGAGCGGGAACTCCACCAGTCGGCTCCGGATCCCGGTGATGCGCACGGTCTACCGCCACCTTCCCAGCAATGCTGCTATCGTGAAACGGTCGTCGCACCATAGCAGCGGATTTTTGGACTGGGAACCCCAAGGAGCGCAGTTGACCGATCGAGTGCAGGCCGTCGAACGCGCCCTTCAGCTTCTGGAAGAGGTTGCGGCCAGCGAAGTTCCGCTCACCGCGCCCGAGATCGCGCAGAGAGCCGGGGTCAACCGCGGCACCGCTTGGCGCCTGCTGAGCACGCTCGAGCACTTCGACCTCGTCGAGCGGGACCCGCTCAGCGGCCGGTACTCGGTGTCCTACGGCGCGGTTCGGCTCTCCACCGCGACCAACGCCGGGTCGCTGGTCCGGCGGTCCAGACCGACCCTGGAGCACCTGGCGGCCGAAACCGACGGCAGCGCCTTCCTCGAGGTGGCCAGCCGCGGGAACCTGGTCGTGCTGGACGAAGCGCGCCCCAGCAGTCCGGTGCTGATCGACCTGGCCGGCATGGAGATCCCGCTGCACTGCGGATCGGTCGGCAAGCTCTACCTCGCCTCACTACCCGAGGACGAACTGCAGCACTACCTGGAAGGGCCGCTGGCGGCGCCGACCGAGCACACCATCACCGACCCGGCGGCGCTTCGCGAACAGTTCGAGGAGTGCCGGCGGACCGGCGTCGCGTTCAACTACATGGAACACCGCGAGGAGTGGTGCGGGATCAGCTCCGCGGTCCGCGACCGCGCGGGCCGCGACCTGGCGTACCTGAACGTCACGCTGCCCACCTACCGCTGGACCAAAACGGCCTTGCACACCCTCGCGGAAACTCTCGCGACCGCAGCGCGCGAAATCGAGGCTCAGCTCACCCCCGGCTCCTGACCGCAGAGCGGATGCTCGCGCCTGCTCACGTTGCGCACTGCCGTTGCGACGGAGCTCTTGCCGCTGCCCGAGTTTCCCCGGATCACTACCAAACGGGTCCGCGAGGAGCCGACCAATCCCATTCATCAGAGGCTAGCGATCGGGGCTACTACCAGGCCAGCCACTCCTGGATGAAAATTGTCCATATTGGACTTTATGTTCAGCGGGGCGCGCCGCGCAATGGCGCGCCCCGCTTTGCTCTGCTGTGGGTGATCAGGCGGGTTCGCCTGGTGGGGGTAGTTGGACCTCGAGGCCGTACTTGGGGGCCAGGGTCATCGCTCGGTGGAGTTGTTCTTCGGACATCGGTTGCGGGGGGACTCCTGGTTCGGCTTTGTCGCCGACGCCTGCGAAGTAGCGGTCCATGCCGCCTGGGGTGTACATCGTTAGGGTTTTTCCTGGGTGGATTCCGATGTTTCGGAGGCTGTGGACCGTTCCTCTGGGGACGAAGATGAAGTCTCCTGGGCCTGCTCGGAAGGTTTGGCCGTCGGAGAAGAACTCGAGGTCACCGGCCAGCACGTAGATGCCTTCGTCTTCGTTGGAGTGGATGTGCGGGGGCGGGCCGTCGCCGGGTGGGACCGAGACCTCCATCAGGCTCAGGGAGCCTCCGGTGTTCTCCTTGGTCGCCTTCAGCGTGTAGATGTCCGCGCCGATCCAGACCGACTCGCCCTCGTCGGCCGGCACGTGCAGCAGGCCCTTCTGGGGCTCCGCGTCGTTGCTGGTCACTCGACCTCCATGGTTTGACGTGCGTTGCTGTGCAGGACGATTGCGGCGTTGATCCCGCTGAAGGCGACGCTGTTGGACACCGCCAGCCGGATCGGTGCCGTCTTGGCGGTTTCGCCCACCAGGGACGGGGTTTCGTCGATGGGTTCGTGCAGGTTCGGGTTGCCGTGGACGAATCCGCCGCGCAGTTGCAGAGCGGTGGCGATCAGCTCCTGCAGTCCCGCTGCGGTCAGGCAGTGCCCGACCAGGGGTTTGGTGGAGTTGATCAGAGGTGTGGAGCCGAAGACCTCGGTGAGGGCGTGGGCCTCCGCCGTGTCGCCGGCCCGCGAACCCGTGCCGTGGGCGTTGACGTAGTCGACCTCGTCCGGCCGCACCTGGGCTGATGCCAGCGCGGCGCGCAGTGCGGCGGCCTGGCCAGTCGGGTTCGGGTCGGTGCCGCGTCGTGCGTCGAGGCGTTGGCCCCAGCCCGCGATTGCGGCCATCGGCCGCACTCGCGCACGGCTCTCCAGCACGATCGCAGCGGCACCCTGGCCGTAGACGAAGCCGCGTCGCTGCGCGTCGAACGGGCGGCAGAGCTGCCACGGCGCTATCGCGTCGTCCGGAGCCGCCATCGCGCCGCTGTCGCGGAAGGCTCGGAGTTCGGCGGCGGACAGCTCCGTCACCGGTGCCACGACCAGGCAGGAGTCGACCTCGCCTGCAGCGACCAGGCGGGCGCCGAGGATCGTGGCGACGGTGCTGCTGGCCGAGGCTGCGCCGGCTGTCCAGCCCTCGCCTGCGACGCCGGTCGCTTGGCTGACCGTGCCGACGACATCGGTGTCCAGGTGGGTGAGGACGTGCGACGGGCGCAGGCTGCTCGGCCGGTCGTGGAATCCGCGTAGGGCCTCGGCGTGGTAGCCGAGCGCGAGGTTGTTGCCCGCCACGATCAGGGCGGTGTTCTCCCGGTTTTCGAGCCCGGCCGAACGCAGCGCTGCCTCCGCAACACACGCGGCGGTCTGCCCGGGCAGGGCGGACCGGTGGGTCGCGCGCTTGAGCCGGGCCGCTGCGTCGGGAGCGTCGTGCAGGTGGCGCTCCGCCCAGGCTGCGACGGAGAATCTGTCGAGCTGCGCGGCGACTTCCGTCTTGGACTCGGCGGGCAGGTCGACCGCGCGCACACCGCTTCGACCCTCGCGCAGGGCGGCGGTGAAGCTGTCGAGGTCGTCGGCGACGGAGTTGAGCACGCTCGCGCCGGTGATCAGGACGTCGCGCATCACCGGGCGACCTTGCGAGTCTTCGGGGCGATCCCGTGGGGCGTGCGGCGGAACGGGTAGCCGGGCAGGCGCACGCGGTGGCGCGGCGGCTGATGCCACAGCTTCGACCACTCGGTTTCCCCGCCGCCCAACCATTCCTGGACTCGTGGATCGGTTTCCGGTGAGTTTTCAATGCCTTCCGCGATCCGCACCAGTCCGGCACGCAGTTCCTCGTTCGTGCTCGCTCGCACCACTGCGCGGGCGGCAAGGTGGTCACGGCCGGTTTGCAGCGTCCAGGCGGTGGCGGTTGGTTCCGGAGCCGTCGACCCGGCAACGAAGTCGGCGAGCCTGGCGGCGACCCGGCGCAGGGCGTCGTCGTCGGTACCGCTGATCGGGAACGGCATCGACGTCCCACCCCAGGAGCCGTCCGGCGATTCCACGGCGGGTGGTTCCTCCAGCACCACGTGGGCATTCGATCCACCGATGCCGAAGGAGCTGACGCCCAACCTTCGGGGAGCGTCCCCCGGCTCCCACGGCACGCTGCCGACCGCCACCTCGGTCGGTTGGTCGTGGATCTCCAGATTCCCGTCCATGCCGAGGATTCCGGCGCCGGTGGGGATCGCCCCGCTGCGCAGGACCAGCACCGCCTTGGCCAGGCTCGCCGTGCCCGCAGCGCCTTCCAGGTGGCCGATGACGGCTTTCACGGTGCCGATCCACAACCGTCCGCCCGGTCCCGCGAAGCGCACCGGGCCCTCCGTGTGCGCGCGGACCAGCTCGCGCAAACCGTTGAGCTCCTCGACGTCCAGCTTGGTTCCGGGCGCGTGAGCTTCTAGGTAGCCCAGCGACGCCGGGTCCACATCGCCTTGCGCTAGCGTTCGGCGCAACAACCGGGCTTGGGAGCCGCTGTCGGTCTTGACCAGTCCGCCGGCCCGGCCGTCGTGGTTGGCCGCCGCGCCTCGGATGACCGCCAGCACCGGGTCACCGGCCTCCAGCGCGTCGTCGAGCCGCTTGACCACGAAGCACAGCACGCCTTCCCCGCGGACGTACCCGTTGGCGTCGTCGGAGAAGGGGCGGCAGGTTCCCGACGGCGACAGCGCGCCCATGTGCGCCAGCGCTCCGGTGAGCCAGCCCGAGGCGTAGACGTTGGAGCCGCCGACGATGGCCGTGTCGAAGTCGCCCGCTCGCAGGCCGGAGGCCGCCAGCGCCAGCGCGCTCAGGCCGCTGGAACAGGCGGTGTCGACCGTGATGCTGGGGCCGCACAGGTCAAAGAAGTTCGAGACCCGGTTCGACAGGTAGGCGGCGATGCTGCCGGTCAGCGAGTAGCGGTCCAGCACGCCGGTGCTGATCATCCCATCCCGGAAGTCGCTCGTGGACGAGCCGACGAACACCCCGACCTCCTGGCCGCGCAGACTGCTCGGCGCGATGCCGGCCGACTCCAGCGCCCGCCAGGTGGTCTCCAGCAGCAACCGCTGCTGCGGGTCCATCCACACCGCCATCCGCCCGACGACGTCGAAGAACTCGGCGTCGAAGGTGTCCACATCGGACACCAGGGCGGCGGTCAGCCCGCCTTCCCCGGCGACTTCGGCGTCGTAACCGACGAGGCGCTCGGCGGGGACCGGTCCCATCATGGGGCGGCCGGCCAGCAGCGTTTCCCAGAACTCGTCGACGTCGTCGCCACCGGGCACCCGGCAGGACATCCCCACGATCGCCAACGGAGCCAACTGCGCATTCTTGGTCACCGAGCTATCTCCTCTGCTCGTCCGTACCGCTGCTCGACCAGTCGCCGGAAATCGGCGGAATCCCAAGCCTGTTCATGCCTGCCGACCTCGACCTCGATCGCGGCGTCACCCGCGGCCAGCGCCTGCTCGGCGAATTGGCCTTTGAGCAGCTCCAACGCGTACCGCGGCGCCCGCGCCATGCCGCGGGCCAGGTCAAGCGCGGTGTCGAACACCAACTCGTGCGGCACGACCTTCACCGGTGCCGAACGGGCGCGGAGCTCGGCTCCCGCGTAGCCGCGGGCGGTCAGCAGCATCTCGGCGCCGAGGGTGTGCCCGAGACGGCTCGGCAGCAGCCAGGTCGTGCCGTACTCCGGCACCAGGCCGTAGTTCAGGAAGTTCGCCGCGTAGCGGGAGCGCTCGGAGAGCACCGGCACGTCGGCGTACAGGCCGAAGCTGAGCCCGCCGCCGATGGCGTGGCCCTGCATCGCCGCGACCACCGGCAGCGGGCAGTGCGGGAAGGCTCGGACGAACGGTTCGACATCGGCGCGCTCGTCGGTCAGCAAGTACTCCCGGCTGGCACCGGCGGCGAAGACGGTGGGCAGGCCCGCAGCGACGATCACGTGCACGGCAGGATCGGACGCCGCTTCGGCCAGCGCGGCCGGGACGGCTTCGACCAGGTCTGGTGAGATCGCGTTGCCGCCCTGGACGTCGGCCACCGTGACCACCGCGACACGTCCATCGGTCTCGACCGTCACCAGATCGCTCACAGCAACCCCTCCTCGCGCAACCGCCGCACTCGGGAACGCACCCCCGGATCGGTGACCGCTCGCTCGAACACGCGGTGCGCGTGGTCGGAGTAGTTCTCCGGTAGCGGATCGAGCATGCGGTGGCAGGACTTCAGATCGCCGACCGCGTCAGGTCTCGGCATGCGCCGCAGGGCGCGCAGGATCCGTCGCAGCGCCTCTTCCGGCTGGTCCGCCACTTCGTCGACCAAACCGAGCGCGTGAGCCTCGGCCGCGTCGAGCTCCTCGGCCAGGACCGACCTGCGGAACACCTCCCGGGTTCCGATCCGGGCCGAGACGAACGGGGTGATCAGGGCCGGTACCAGGCCGAGCAGCAGTTCGGTGAGGCGGAAGCGCGCGTTCGGCCCGGCCAGCACGAAATCGCAGCTGCTCGCCAGCCCCACCCCGCCACCCGTCGCGCGGCCGGTCACCATCGCGACGGTCACCAGCGGGCTGTTCACCAAGCCGGACAACAGTTCCCACAAAGTCTTGCCGTCCGCAGCGGTCCAGGACTCCGGCGAATCCACTATGGACAAATCGATGCCGGCGCAGAAGGCGTCGCCTTCTGAAGTCAGGACGACCACCCGGCACCCGGGCGTCCGTTCGGCGGTGCGCAGACCGTCGAGCAGCTCGCCCACCACGTCGCCGCGCAACGCGTTGCCCGCTTCCGGGCGGCACAACCGCAACCGCGCGCAGGCACCGCTGATCTCCACGCTCACTGGAGCCATCGGTATTCCCTGCGGTAGTCGGCAACCGAGGCCAGCACTGCTCGTGGACGCTCGCCGGTTCCCCAGCTCGCCAGCTCCACGCCGTCGACCTCGCCGTGCTCAGCGCCGAACCCCACGGCCTGCGCCCGGTCCACGGCAGCGTCGTAGTCGTCGACGGTCAGCCTGGTGCGGGCCGCGAGTTCGCGTTCCAGACCGGTTTCGGCGACCAACTGCCGTGCGCCGAGCACCACTTCGCCGGCGAGGAACTCCGAAGCACAACCGGATCCGTAGCTGAACACGCCCACCGACAACCGATCATCGGTTGGCGCTGCGGCGATCGCGCTGATCAGCGCCAGCAGCGTGGTCCCGGAGTAGATGTTGCCGACCTGCTCGGGGAACCGCAGCGACGGCGCCACCCGGCGCGCGAAGTCCTCCTGCTCGCCACCCCTTCCCAGATCGGACAGCTTGCGCACGCCGGTGCGGTGCGCGCCGCGGACCATCCCCGGGAACGGGGTGTGCATCGCCAGCAAGTCGTAGGAACCGACGAAGTCCACCCCCGGCTTGCGCGCGGCGTGGTCGGCGAACGCACCCAGCAGGCAGTCCAGGTAGGCCATCAGCGACAGGTCGGTGTCCATCACGTCGATGTCCGGCGCCGGGCGGAAGAAGTCGGGCGTCTCGTAGCCGTAGCAACCGGAGGTGCCCAGCTCCAGCTCGACGATCCGGGGCTCCTCCCCGACCAGCACAGCCACCGCCGCGGCCCCCTGCGCGGGCTCCATGTAGGAGCCCCGGGTCGGCACCGGCGTGTCCGAGGCGATCACCAACGCCCGGCTGCCCGGCTCGGCAGCCACCATCGACGCCGCCAGTTGCAAGGCCGCGACACCGCCGTGGCAGGCCTGCTTGACCTCGAACAACCGGCATTGCCGCGGCAGGTCAAGCAGGCGGTGCACGTGCGTGCTCGCCGCCTTCGACAGGTCCAGCGGCGACTCGGTGGCCACCACCAGCGTCCGGATGCTCCGGCGCTCGGCATCGGTGAGCGCGTCGACGATCGGCCGAGCCGCGGTGGCCGCCATCGCCACGATGTCCTCACCGGGGGCTGCCACGCTCTTGCGACGCAGCCCCAGGTTGCCGAGCCGCGCCGGGTCGAGACCACGAGCGGCGAACAGGTCCTCGGTCTCCAGGTAGGCGCTGGCGCAGTACGCACCCACCGCGTCGACGCCCACCCGAAGTGCGTTTCCGGAGTTCATCCGCCCCATCCCTGTTTGCCGTTTCATCGTGGCCAGCGACCGCATCCGCGGCGCCAGACCAGGCAGACACATCGAAGTTCCGCCAAGCGCCGCCAGGCGCTTTCAGGCCCACCCTCGCAACTTGCACCGCCGCGGGTTCTCAGACGTCGCCTGGCGAGGACAGCCCGTTTGCCGTGTATTGGACATACATAAAAACGGGATCCCGCAGCCAGGCGGCGTCTGA
>NZ_JBSFBZ010000069.1:0-35697 GCF_053593195.1 Saccharopolyspora sp. NPDC002376 | reverse complement strand
GGTCAGCAACTACACCGGCAGATCGGTGGCGTACTCGTCGATCTCAAGGAACGTCTTCGCCCCGGCAGCCACCGCCAGCACCGCCAGAGCCAGCAACGACGGCAACCGGTACCGCACCCCACGCCCATCACGGGGATCGGTCACCGCCCCCAACACCCGCCACAGGCCGCCCACCCGGCCCCGCACAGACTCGACGGTCAGAGTGGGTCGATTCAGCACAGCAGGGATCAGGGAGGATGAGGACACGAGGGCGCGGCTCCCTGGGTAGAACATCAAGGCTTGGACAACCCGATGATCTCCCACCGAGACCGCGCCCTCGCCTTGTGTCCAGCCTGGTCAGAGAACCGCCGCAGCCCTCAGATCAACTTTGCACACGCCCAGACAAACACCCTGACCAGTTACACGGGGGGAGCTCACTCGGACTGGCAGACGACGTGTCGGGACCGAGCTGGAAGGACTGGCCGTGGTCACGGCGGGATAGGACGGGCGTTTTTGATGTCACGCCGTATATAGACAAACGGCTGTCCGAATAACTATGGTTCTGGTTCCATGAGACCGAGGCACACCCTGGCGGTGGCGACCGACGACGACGTGACGCGGCAGGCACTGGAATCGGGGCGGGACGCGTGGTGGCGGTACGCGGACGAAATCCTCGGCCACGTCCGGATGCCGTACAACGCACTGCAGACCGAGGACCTCAACGACCTGGACGCCTCGGTCGGAGTCCTCCTCCTCGCCACTCCCAGCGCGGTGGGCCGACGTGAGGCCGACGCCGCTGAGGCGTGGGTGCGCGCCGGGGGTTCGCTTGTCCTCACGGGAGAGCCCGGCCTTCTCGCGCGCCTCGCGGGCGTGCGCACCGCTGAGCGGCACGACCACGGGTCCGTTGGGTTCTGCAGGCACGCCGCGTGGACGAAACCACCGGCCGCGCTGCACGCTGTGGGCGGCGTCGGTCTCGACGCCGTCGACGACGAGGTCGAGGTGCTGGCGCTGTGGGATGGCCCCGAACGCCGGGCCGCCGTCACCGCGAGGTCCGTCGGAGGCGGGGTGGTGATCACGCTGGGCGTCGACGTGTGGCAGTCGGTCGTACGGATTCAGCAGGGCTATGCCGTGACCGGAGACGGCGTGCCGGCGGCGGATGGCACGGCGCCGCTGGACGACGGCGTTCTCAAGGCGGAAGACGGGCTGGCGCTCGACCTGGAGTCGGACCGCCGCATGCCCACCGACGATCCGGCTCCCCGGGACTTTCACCACAAGTTCCCCCCGTCAGCTGCGGTGCCGATCTTCGACCGGCCGCAGGCCGACCAGTGGCGCTCCGTTCTGCTTCAGGTGCTGTGGTGGGCCGCCGAACGGGCGAACGTGGTGTTGCCGTGGCTCTACTACTGGCCTGCGGGAGTTCCCGCCGTCGCGCACATGTCCCACGACGCCGACCGCAACGACCCAGACGACGCGCGGGTCGCGTTGGACACGTTCGCCGATGCCGACGTGACGGTCACGTGGTGCCAGCTCTACCCCGGTGGCTACGGACCCGAGATCTATCGCGAGATCGGCAGCGCGGGGCACGAGAACGCGTTGCACTACAACGCGATGGGTGACGCCGATCTTGCCGTGTGGAGCCGATCGGCACTGCGCGCGCAGCACGCCTGGGCATGCGCGGTGACAGGTGAAGAGCAGCTGATCACGAACAAGAACCACTACACCCGCTGGGAAGGCTGGTCGGAGTTCTACGCGTGGTGCGAGGACGTGGGAATCCAGATCGACCAGTCGCGAGGTCCGAGCAAGCTCGGCACCGTCGGATTTCCGTTCGGTACCGCGCACGTCTCCTTCCCCCTCGGCGACGTGAGCGCCGGCAACAAGCTGCTGAACGTGCTGGCGCTTCCCCTGCACACCCAGGACCTCGGTGTGGCCACCCATGTCGCCGCCCGCGAGGTCATCCTCGATGCGGTTCTGGAGCAGCATGGGGTCGCACACTTCCTGTTCCACGGCGCGAACCTCCGGGCGATACCGGGCACACGCCGGGAGTGCGTGGAGCTGGCACGTGCCGTCCGGGCACGGGGGATGCTGTGGTGGACCAGCGCTCGCATCAACAGCTGGGAGCGCGCACGGCGTGGAGTGCACCTGAAGCTGAGGGAGGTGGAGCACGGCTGGCGGATCGACATCTCCAGCGCGCACGCCCTCCGCGGTGCGGCCGTGCTCGTACCGGTGCCCCGCGCGGACGCGGCCGTCAACGGGTTGACACTGTCCGGTCCCGCGTCCTCGTCGCGGGTGAGCAGGCACGGACGTGACTTCCTGGAGCTGTCAGGTGATATCCCCGCCGGGCACAGCGTCTGGTACGTCCGGACCGGGAGCCGCCGCCCAGCGGGGGAGGGTTCCCGCAGCGAGGTGCTGGCTCTCGACGGTGGAGTCCCCGTGCGCACTGCCTCGTTGCCACACGTGTCCGATTCCTTGGGAAGAACGCTGGGTCACGAGGAGGCGCAGGCGGCCTACGACGTTGTGCTCAGTGGACGGCTCAACGCGACCGTCGGGGAGCAGACCACGGCGTTGGAAGAGGAGTTCGCCGCGCGTTACTCGGTGCGGCACGCGATCGCCGCCAGTTCCGGTACCGCAGCCTTGCACCTCGCGGTGGCGGCGGTGAATCCGGAGCCGGGGGACGAGATCATCACCACCGGTCTGTCGGACATCGGCAGCGTATTGCCGATCCTCGCGCAGAACGCGGTCCCGGTCTTCGCCGACGTCGACCCGCGCACGGGCAACCTTGATGTCGCGGCCGTCCGGCGGTTGATCACCGACCGGACCCGAGCGATCCTGGCCGTGCACCTTTTCGGCATCCCCGCGCCGGTCACCGAACTGCGGGAGCTGGCCGACGAGCACAACCTCCTCCTCATCGAAGACTGTGCACAGGCCTATCTCACGCGGACCGCCCCGCACGGGCGGCTGGCGGGCACGGTCGGCCATCTCGGGTGCTTCTCCTTGCAGCAGTCCAAACACGTCACCGCGGGCGACGGTGGTCTGGTGATCACCAGCGACGACGCGCTGGCTCGCCGCTCACGCCTGTTCGGCGACAAGGCGTGGCCGCGTGCCGACGACCGGCGGACACACCTGTTCCTGGGGCTGAACTACCGGATGACCGAGCTCCAGGCGGCCGTCGCGCGCGTGCAGTTCGGCCGCCTCGATTCCGTGGTGGAGCGTCGGGTCGAGGCCGCCGCCACGGTGCAGAGCGCTGTCGAGGAGCTTTCCGGCCTGTCCACCGCGCCGCACGAGGGCACCACGTACTGGCAGTTTCCGGTCTACCTCGACGTCGCCGCCGCCGGTGCGGACGCGGTGCGCTACGCCGAAGCGCTCAGGGCAGAAGGCATTCCAGCGTCACGCGGCTACCTCGAACGCCCGCTGTACCTGACGCCGCTGTTCACCGGCCCGCACACCTACGGCGACTCTGGTTTCCCGCTGCGTGGTCGTCCGGTTGACCGCGCGCAGGTACTGGCACCGGGGCTGTGCCCGCACACCGAAGCCCTCGTCGCCCGGCGCCTGCTCGTGATCCCCTGGAACGAGCGGTACACCGACGGTGACGTGACGGACATTGCGACGGCCCTGCGCAAGGTGTACCGCGCCTACGCCCGTTCGTGACCTCGCCCGATGTCGTCACCGGGTGGGCTCGTCCAACAGCCGGTACATCCTGCGTGGACGCCCCCGCCCGGTCTGGGTTCCCGAGGGCACCGGCCACGCAACGCCCTGCCGGACGTAGTTTGCGAGCAGCCGCCGTGCAGTCCTGATGTTGATCCCGAGGATGTCCGCCACCTGTTCGGAGTGGACGACCAGTTTGCCTCCGCCGTCCCCCTGCTGCGCGGCCACCGCTCGGACCAACGTGCCGAACGTCTCGTCGACCGCCGGGCGCGCGGCGACGACGGACGAGGCCCCCTGTTCGAGGAGCACCGTGCCGCCGTCGGTGTCGACGATCGCCGCTCCACGGACCGTGCCGCGGTCGGTCAGCACCTGCAGTCCCTGCTCAGCGCAGGCCTGCGCCTCCGCGACGGTGGTGCCGAACCCGACGCCGACGTGCAGGTCGACACCAACCTCGTGCCGGATGGCGTCGACCAAGGGGGCGCGGGAGAAGTACTCACTCGCGTGCGCGAAGTCCTCGGCCGTGGTGAGCAGCGCGAAGGACACCCCGTCCCATCGGGGGAGGACGACGCCGCGCAGTGTCGTCGCCGCCTCCACCAGGGCAAGGTGGAGTGCGAGGCGGACGGTTTCGGTGACCTCGCGATCAATCCGCGTCGCTCCTGAGATGCGCAGCAGCATGAACGCGGTCCGCGTCCTCGCCGCCCGCTGCCACACCGCCATCAGCGCCGCACTGCTCGTCGCGGTGCGGATCGACGCCGCCGACGGCAGCACCCGGAACACGGGGACCTGCTGCTCCTGCAGACCCCGCGCGACGGAACCGATCGTCGTGAACGCCGCGGTCGTGCGGCCCTTCTTATACGCCGACACGTGCCAGTCCAGGAAGGTGGACACCGTCTGCGGACTGCGGTATTCCTTGATCATCACGTTCTTTGCGGGCATCCCGGCGTCGGCCAGCGCCTGCCGCACCTCCTTGCGCGGCAACGAGTCGATGCTGATGCGGGTGATGTCGACGCCCTCGCGGCGTTGAGCCCTGAGCAGCACCGCCAGCAGGCTCGAACCCGACAGCGGCACTGCGGTGCAGGGGATCGGGATGTCGACCGCGTGGCGCGCCAGATCCATCGGCCACTGCCCGACGAACAGCAGCGCGTCCGCCGCGTCGGCGATCTGCTTGACCTGGGGGCCGACGTCGTCCTCCGACTCGTACGCCGCGCCGATGAGCCGCACACCGGCGAGGCCATCGAGGTGCGATGAGCCCGTGGCCAGCATCCCCTCGACGATGTCGGGTGGGCCCACCACACCGATGGCCACCGGGAGTCCGGCGATGTCGAACTTTTGGTGCATCCCACCATTTTCCCGTACGTCTCGCCAGCTCACCACGCGCCTGCCAGAAGTTCGCGCAGCGTGTCGGCCTCGGCCGCGAGGCGTGCGGGGTCGTCGTCGGGAACAAACTCCAGCAGGAAGTCGGCCGGCGGGGCGACTTCCGCGCGGAGCCGTCCGATCGCCTCCGGCCACAGCGCCGCCTGCGCGCGCAGCGGCAGGCGGGCGCCGTGCGCGTCCCGCGCGAAGACGTGCACCGCACGCACCAGACCGGCCGTGGTGTCGAGGTTGCGGAGGACGGCCCGGGCGGGCAGGCCGACGGGTGGCTGCCAGTGCAACCCCAGCCTCGGGTGTGCCGTATCTTCGACCAGCCGACGAGCGTCCTCGGCGTGCTCGGTCAGGGTGCCGTGGTGACATTCGAGCGCCACCGTGAGTCCGCTGTCGTCGCACGGTCCGCGAGATCGCGCAGCTGGCCGATCGTCCGGTGCCGCTCGGCTGCCGACACGCTCTCGCGCGGGGCGGAACCCGCCCACCCGGATCCGAGGGGCACCCAGGTCCACAGCCGTGCGCACGGTGTTCGCGAGATCGTCGGCGAACGTGGTGCCGCCCACCCGGAGATAGCTGCCGTAGGAGGCCACCCCGAGTCCGGCCGACGAGGTCGCAAGCCGGGCTCGGGCACCGGCGTCCCCGCCGGGCGGGACGCAGGGATCACCTGCCCATTCGACACAGACGAGTTCCGCCGCGGAAGCCACCCGGAGCACTTCCGCGACGTCCAGGTGGCGGAAGGCCACCGAGCACAGCCCGGCGCGGCCCGCCGTCACGACCCCTCTCACGCCGGACGTGCCGAGCGACCGGCCGTGTCCCACTCGACGTGCGGGAGCAAGGCCCGGATAGACCCTCCCAACACCATGGTGATCTCGTGGTCGTCCAGTCCGGCGAACAGGACCCGGCCGAGCGAGTAGCGGACGTCGATGAACGGTTGGTCGGAACCGAAGATCACGCGGTCGGCACCGACGGCATCGACGAACCGCCGTACCCACCAGCTCGTCATGAAAGTCCCGCACAGTTCCAGGTAGAGGTTCGCCCGCTCTTGGGCGAGAGCCGTGACCTGGTCGAAGTGCGCACGGATCGTTCCAGAATGACCGAGCAGGATCGGCACCCGCGGGTATCGGTCCGCGACCTGCGCGATCAACGACGGGTCGTCGTGGGCGGAGCCGGACCAGGAATGCACCAGCACGGGCAGCCGGTACTCGGCGGCGTACTCCCACGCCGGTCCGTAGCGCGGTCCGGTGATCGGATACTGGTGCAGGTCCGGGTGGAGCTTGATCCCGACGAACCGTGGGTCGCCGCGCCGCCGGGCGATCTCCTCGGTCGGATTCTGGTGGGGATTGAGCACCATCAGCCCGTGCAGCCGTCCCCGCGAGGCGTCGACCGCCGCCGCCGTATCGTCGTTGCCCGCGGTCGCGTCGAGCTCGATGCCCAGGTGGGTCGAGACCAGGTTCGTCGCGACACCGACCCGGTCCATGACCCGGACGACCTCCTCGACCCCGTGGTCAGGGATGAAGAACCGACTGTACGGGCCGAGATGCGTGTGCGCGTCGATCACCTGCAGCCCGTCCAACGGCAGTCCGTCGAGGACACGCTGCTGTAGCCGACGCGCGATCGTGTTGCTCACCGGGCTCGCCTTCCTGCCATCAGGCGGTCGAAGTTTCCCGTCGCCACGGCCTCCTCGGCGGCGCCGTCGAGCCGCGACAGCCGTAGCCGCACGGTGGCGTCCACGGGATCGCGCAGTGGCGCGCCCGTGCCGAACAGCACCCGGTCACATCCGAGTTCCCGCACGATCCACTCCAGACCGTTGTGCGAGCCCAGATAGGACAGGTCGACGTGGACGTTCGCCCGTCGCCGCATGACCGCGGCGGCCTCCCGCAGCGTGCGGTACCCGACGGTCGTCACCACGATCGGCAGCGCGGGATGAGTGTCGGCGAGGGCGTCGATCCGTACCCATCCCAGCTGGTCCAGATCCACCAGCAGCGGTGCGTTGTACTCGGCCGCCACGCTCATCACGTCACCACCCGCGGGACCCGACGGGTCCCAGCCGTGATCCTCCGGACAGATCCGGAGCGCCGCCACGTCCGCGGCGCGCATCATGGCTATCAGCTCCTCGGGACAAGGCATCTCCTGACAGGTTCCCGGCACGAGAACCCAGCAGGCGCGGAGCCGACCAGTGTTGTCGATCGCTTTGGACAGCGCGAGGTTCCCTGCGTGGGCGTCGTGCCGCCACGCCAGGCTCGACACGACCACCGAACGTGCGATCCGCAACGTGTCCATTACGTGGAGCAACTCGTCCGGATGCCGGTACCCGGGGCCCTGCGGAACCGCGCCCAGCATGGTGTTGATGTCCACTGGGCCGGTCCCGGACACCGTTGTCACCGAACCCACCGTCGTACCGCTTCGATCGCCTCGGCGACGTCGGACATCTCGTCGGCCGGAGCGAGCAGCAGGGGCTGCGGCAACCACACGACGCTGCGGCACGCATCCTCGACCACGCTCAGATGGAGATCGGCGTAGCGGTGCGCTTCGCGGGTGCCGTCCCAGCCCGTCGCGGCCCGGTCGAACCGGCCCTCGGCGAACACCGGTTGCCGGTAGAGCGGTAGCGGGTAGCCGGCCGAGGCCGGTATCCCGTGGTGTCGGAGAAGTTCGACGAACCGGTCCCGCGGCACACCCGCGAAGGCCTCGGAGTCATAGCGGAACGCGTACAGGTGGTGGGCGTGCGTGGTCGCCCTGGGGTCGCGCGCCAGCGGCTGGATGCCGTCCAGCGATCCGAGCAGCTGATTCAGCCTGCCTGCGGAGGTCTCCCTGGCAGCGATCTGATCATCGAGCCGCGTCAACCCGGAGAGCAGGATCGCGGCCTGCCACTCCGTCAGCCGGTAGTTGCCGCCGAGTTCGTGGTGTTCGTACCAGGCGCCATCGGCGGTGCGGCCGCAGTTGTGCAGGCTGACAGCCGCGGCATGGAGGTCGGCGTCACGAGTGGTCAGTGCGCCACCCTCGCCTGCCGAAAGGTTCTTCGACGACTGGAACGACCACGAGCCGAAAGCTCCCTCACCGCCGACCGGGCGCCCCGACCACCGTGCGCCGTGGGCGTGTGCCGCGTCCTCGATGAGTGCCAGCCCGTGCCGGCGGCAGAGGGCGCCGATCGCGTCCAGATCGGCGGGCTGTCCCGCGAAGTGGACCAGGATCACGGCCTTGGTCCTGTCGGTGACGGCCTCTTCCAGCGCCGCGGGTGACAGGTTCAGCGTGGCGGGATCGACGTCCGCGAAGACGGGCACGGCGTGTGCCTTGAGCACGGCTGAGGCGGTGGCGAAGAACGTGTACGGAGGCACGATGACCTCGTCGCCGTGGCCGATGCCCAGTGCCTGCAGGGCGATCTCCAGGCTGATCGTCCCGTTGGTGACGGCGACCGCGTGCTCCACCCGGAGGTATTCGGACCACGCCTGTTCGAACCGCTGTTTGAGTTCGCCGTCGGCGGCCGACCACCGGCCCGATTTCAGGGCGGACCGTAGCATCGTCGACTCGGCGTCGTCCCACACCGGCCAGGACGGCCACGGCGTGGTTCTCGCGGGCGAGGGTATGGGAGCGTTCATCGAAAACTCCAATCGGCGGGAACCCGTGCCTTAGGCAGGGGAGGAAGTCAACTGCGAGGTTCACCGTTCCCCGGTCACGGAGTGTTCGGCAGTGTGGAAGCGGAGCGGAGGTCGGCGACCGCGACGCCGTGGCCGCTTGTGGCGGACTCGTGGGCGGCGGCGAGCACCGCGGTGGTCACGGCCGCCTCGCCCAACGGCACGAGCGGGTTCCTGCCCTCGCGGTGCGCGCGCACGAAGTCGGCGAGGCAGTCCCGGACCGAACCGGCGGCCTCCCCGTGGACGGTGCGTTGCACCGCGAACGACGGCCACTGCATTCCCGAGTCGGTGCAGATCTCCAGCTGGTCACGCTTGCGGTCGATGTGAACCACTCCTGCGGTGCCCACCACCTCCAGGTAGGAGTCGACCAGCGTGGGGAAGCTGTTCGGATAGACCCAGCAGGACTCGAAGGTGGCGACGGCGCCACCGTCGTAGCGCACCTGGATCTGCATGGCGTCGGGCGTATCGATGCCTTCTTCCCGCAGCGCTCCGTACACCGCGGTGGCGAACACCTCCGTGGGGTACTGCCCGATGATCCACGTGATCAGATCGATGTCGTGGCTGGACAGGAACCATGCGGACGTGGTCGTGGCCGACCAGCTGAGCATCTCCCTCGCCACCGAGATGCGGTCGTTCTTGTGGGCGTAAGCCATGAGCGCTCGGCCGAGTTCCGGGGCGCGCCGCCGTGCTTCCGCGTACGAGGGCACCCACCGATGGTTGAACAGGCACCCGGCGCTGCGGCCCGAGTTCTCGGCGGCGGTGACCATACGCCCGGCGTCGTCGAGGGTCGTGGCTAGTGGCTTCTCCACGAGCACGCTCTTACCGGCGTCGAGCGCGGCGATCGCGATGTCCGCGTGCTCGGCGTCCGGCGTCGCCACCACGACGGCGTCCAGCTCATCCCTGGTGACGAGCTCCTGCCATCCAGCGACCGCGTCCGCCGACGGCAGCTCCTCGGCGAGGTCACGGGCGGACTGCCCACCTCGGCTGGCGACCGCGAGGACGTCGACCCCGTCCATCGACTGCAAGGTGCGTGCGTGAAACCGGCCCATGATGCCGGCTCCGACGATTCCGACTCTCATCGTGCGAGCTCCTTCTCCCAGTCCTGGACCGCCGCTGCGAGCGCGTCCTCGGCGGATTGGTCACTGGTGAGGAAGGCACGCACCCTTTCCTTCAGCGCATCTCGCAGCGCCGGGTCTTTTCCCGTCCCGAGCGGCAGGCTTACGGTCTCGGACAACTGCTCGACCACGATGGCGCGTGCGGCATCGACCGGGGTGCCCGTGTCGATCTTGGTGAACAGCGGATCGTCGAGCGTCGAGATCGTCGACGGGAAGATCGGAACCAGCGTGCAGAACTCGAGCTGGTTCTCACCGTTGGTCACGAACGCGGCGAACTCGCTCGCCAGCTTCGGGGCGGCGCTTTCCTTCGTCACCGCCAGTGTCTGAACTCCGGAGAGGATGTACGTCCCGTTGCTGCCGGTGACGTCCTTGGCGACCGACAGCTTCTCGTACACGGCAGGGGCGTTGTCTCGCATGGCCTGCAGGATGAAGGGGAGGTTGCGGACCGAGAAGGCGGCGAGTCCGTTGTCGACGGTCTGCGGGAAGTTGCGTTCGTCCTTGCTGACAGAACCAGGGCACACACCCCCGGACCGGTACGACTGCCGCCAGCGTTCCAGGATCTCGGCGGCCTCGGCGGTGTTGAACGTCGCCTTGGTCTTCGTCGGGTCCAGCATCTGGATCCCGTGCTGCTGGAACACCTCGATGCTGGGAATGGCGCTGAACCCGCAGGCGTCGGTGGATTCAGCGATCCGATCGGCGAAGTCGAGTGCCTCCTCCCACGTGGTGGGTCGCTCGTTCCCGAATCCTGCCTCGGTGAGGATCTCGTCGTTGTACCAGGAGACGGTGGCGCCACCGCTGTACCAGGGAAGCGCGAGCAGCGCGCTGTCACGCCGGCCTGAGTCCAGCAGGCCGGGCTGGTAGTCGGACAACGCGCTCTCGGGCACGTGTGGTGTGAGGTCCGTCAGTCGCGCGGCGAACCGGTCGAGTGTGGGGCTATCGAGGTTGACGACGTCGGGTCCGTCACCAGAGGCGAAGGCGGCGAGGAGCCGGGTGGCCATGTCGCCGCCGGGCACGTCGACCCACTCGATCGTCACCCCGGGGTGCTCGGACTCGAACTGGTCGATGAGCCCCTGTACGTAGGGCTCGTAGTTGGTCCGGAGGTTGATCGTCCAGAACTCCAGTGTCGTCGGGCCTTGAGAAGGTTCGTCTCCACCGGCTTGGTCGCGCGAGTTGGTTCCGGCGATGCAACCGGCTAACAGGAGGGAGGTGAAGACAGTGGTCGCGACGACTCGCCGCCAGCGCCGTACCGATCGGATCATGCCGGTCTCCTTATGGGGAAGCGTCGGTTTTGGGCAGTGAAACAAGTTCTTGACACGCCGTGGACGGTTCCTTACGGTGCATTAAATCCAGACCGTAGATTGAGTTACGGCGGAGCGTAAAAGCCAGCCTTCGTTGAAGTCAAGGGCGTGACCGACAGACCCATCACCAAGCCACCAGAAAGGGAGGTCTCCTATGCAGGAGGCGCCCGTCGTATCGGGCTCGGTACCGCACTCGGCGGTTCCTGGAGCCCATCGCGTGGGACCCGGCAGACGGTGGCGGATCGGGCGGAGAGAACGAGAGGGACGCCCGCGATCCGCCGGTCACCGACGGTGGGCGCCGTACGTGTTCGTCGCTCCGAGCGTCGTCTTCTTCCTCGTCTTTTTCTTGTGGCCGGCTGCCACGGCCATTCAGCTGTCCCTTTACGACTACGACTTTCTGTCCCCACCGGAGTTCGTGGGCATCGAGAACTTCGTGCGCCTCGCCGACGACCCACGGTTTTGGCAGGCGCTGCGCAACTCCGTCGTCTTCCTGATCATCACGCTGCCGATGTCGACAGTGCTCCCGTTGCTACTGGCGATGCTGGTCAACCAGAAGATCAAGGGGATCACGTTCTTCCGGCTGGCCTACTACCTGCCGGTGGTGACCTCGATGGTCGCGATCGGCATTGCGTGGAGCTTCCTGTTCCACCGCGACGGACTGTTGAACTGGTTGCTCCTGGAGACCGGAATCCTGAGCCAGCCCATCGACTGGCTGCTGGACGGCACCTGGGCGCTGCCCGCCGTGGCGTTCGTGGAGGGGTGGCAGGGCATGGGCTACTACATGATGATCCTGCTCGCCGGTCTCCAGGCGGTGCCCCGAGAGGTGCTCGAATCCGCCCACTTGGACGGCGCGGGCTTCTGGCGACGGTTCGTCCATATCCTTGTGCCGCTCATGATGCCGTTCCTCGCGGTGTGCGCGTTGCTCGGCACCATCGGCTCGTTCCAGTCGTTCGCATCGATCTACGTGCTGACCGGTGGCGGCCCGCAGGGCGCCAGCACGACGCTGGGCTACCACATTTGGTCCGAGGCGTTCGAGAACTACGACTTCGGCTACGCCAGTGCCATCGCTATGGTCCTGTGGCTGTTGCTCGTCGTGCTCGCCTTCGCCTTCTACCGGCTCGGACGGCACCGAATGGGCATCTCATGAGCGCCCGCCGCCTGGCCACCGCCACCGCCCGGTACGGGGCCCTCATCGCGATCGCCGCCGTGTTCCTCGGCCCGTTCCTCATCCTGCTGTCGAACGCGCTGAAGAGCCCCGAGCAGGCGGTCTACAGCTACCCGCCCGAACTGATCCCCACGCCGCCCTCGACCGACACCCTGGAACGCGCGTGGTCGGCGGTGCCGTTCGGGCGGTACCTTGCCAACTCCGTGCTCATCGTGGTGCTGACCATCCCCTTGTACCTGATGGTCTCCGCGTGCGCGGGGCACGCGCTGGCGCGCTACCGGTTCCGCGGGCAGAAGTTGATCTTTGGTGCCATTCTCTCCACGCTCTTCCTCCCCGGTGAGGTAATGCTGATACCTCGGTTCCTCGTGGTATCGGAACTGGGTTTGGTCGACACCTACGCCGGTCTGGTGCTGTCGAGCGTGTTCACGGCCTCCGGCGTGTTCCTGTTGCGACAGGCGTTCGCCGCGATTCCCCAGGAGCTCGTAGACAGCGCGCGGATCGACGGGGCCGGTGAAGTCCGGATGTTCTGGCGGATTCTGCTGCCTCAGGTGCGGCCGACCCTGGCCGTCGTCGCGATCTTCGGTTTCATCAGCATCTGGAACAGCTTCGCCTGGCCGCTGGTGATGATGCGCAGCGAGGAGAAGTTCCCGGTTTCCCTGGGACTCGCCTACCTCGCGGGCACGTTCGGCACCGACGCCCGCGCCGCCGCGGCCGGTGCGGTGATCGCCCTCGTGCCGGTGTTCGCGTTCTTCCTTGTCATGCAACGGCATTTCCTCGACCAGATGAGTGGGGCGATCAAGGGTTGACCACGGACAGCACCTCGCCATCGTTCGACGGGCCGGTCGCGCACCCGGACGGCTCGTTCACGATCTGCCACACCACGCCCGCGGCGGTATCCGTCATCCGTCCAGGTGCGCCGAGTCCCGGGGAATCCCTTGGCCTCCCCGTCGCCGCGGCGGCAGGGGCGGCTCGTGTTCCGGGCGGGGTGGTGCTGGTGGCGGATCCGGTGGGACATGGCCTCGTTTTGGTGGACGTCGAGGACGGCGCTTCCCGGCTGCTGTGCCGTGATGCCCGCATGCACCAGCCCAACGATCTCGTCGTGATCGGCGACGACCGGGTGGTGTGCACCGACCCGGACTGGGCCTCCGGCACGGGCAGGCTCTGGCTGGTCGAGCTCGCCGGGCCGGCGCGGCGGACACTCGGCGGCCGGATGGGTACCACGAACGGCATCGCCTACGACGACGTGACTTTCACGCTCTACCTCACCGAGAGCACGGATCGGCGGCTGCTCGCCGCCGACCTTGCCGACGTGCTCGGTGGCGCCACGGACGCCTGGCGGGAGGTCTGTCGATTCGACGAGGGGCTCGCGGACGGTATCGCACTCGCGCGGGACGGCCGGGTGCTCGTCACGGTCCACGGAACCGGGACGTTGCACGTCGTCGACCCGGCAACCGGCCACGCCACACTGGTCCCCCTGCGAGGCCGGGACTGCACCAACGTGGCGGTCGGTGGGCGGGACGGAAACGACGTCCTCGTCACGTTCAGTGGACCGCCGGGCGTGCAGTGGTTGCGCGCTGACCTGATTCCCCATAAGGGAGGAGATCGATGAAGCTGCTTGTCGTGGGCGGTACGGGAAAGGTCGGTTCGCTGATCCTGCCCACCCTCGCCGCCGCGGCCGAGGTGGAGGTGCTGGACCTTCGCACGCCCGAGCGTCCTGTGCCCGGTGTGGTGTACCACGCCGGCGACGCCTGTGACCACGAGACGGTCCGGCGGCTGAGCACGGGAAAGGACGTGCTTTGCCACTTCGCCATGGGACGGCTTGAGGGGTGGGGAGAGCCGGACAATGCCGTCCGCCACCTGCACGCCTCGGTGGTCTCCCTCTACGCGGCACTGCGGGCCGCCGCGGAAGCCGGTGTACCCAAGGCTGTGGTGGCCAGTTCGATGTCGGTGTTCAATTTGCGCTCGGAGCGGCTGCCCTGGCCGGCCGAGGCTGAGGTGCCGGACGCGGTGGACTTCTACGGCTTGAGCAAGCGCCTGGGTGAGGTCGTCGCCGAGACGGCGGCCGTGGCCACCGGGATGCGCGTGATCGCGTTGCGACTCGTGCTGCCGACGGCCGACGACGAGTGGCCCAGACAGACACAGCCCGACCCTTCGACGTCGGCCACCGACACCGCCCGTGCTGTCCTGGCCGCCGCCGCCGACACCGGCTCGGGATTCGACGCCGTCGCCATCAGCGGCGACACGACGGGACGGATCTGCAACACCGGAAAAGCCCTGCAGCTGTGGGGCTGGCGGCCGGGCTCCGCGCGCGCCGGTTCGCCCGAGGAACACACGACAGCGACAGAGGAGGCGCCATGAAGATCGCACGCATCGGCAGTCCAGGCGAGGAGCGCCCGGCCCTCGTCCTCGACGAGGACCACGTCGCGTTCCTGCCCACGGCGTGGGGAGACCTCACCCCCGCGTTCTGGGCGGACAACGGATTGCGGCGACTGTCCGACCTCGCCGCTTCGGACGACCTCGACGTGTCGAAGCGGCCGCGCGGCGTCCGCGTCGGCG
Organism: Saccharopolyspora sp. NPDC002376; assembly: GCF_053593195.1. Lineage (NCBI taxonomy): Bacteria > Bacillati > Actinomycetota > Actinomycetes > Pseudonocardiales > Pseudonocardiaceae > Saccharopolyspora > Saccharopolyspora sp. NPDC002376. The sequence continues at coordinate 20,954 of NZ_JBSFBZ010000069.1, read as the reverse complement.
CGCCGGTTGCCCGGCCCGGACAGGTGGTGGCGATCGGGCTCAACTACGCCGACCACGCGGCCGAGTCCAACACCCCGCCACCGGCGGAGCCCATCGTGTTCTCCAAGTGGGCCGGATCGGTGTGCGGGCCGGACGACGCGATCAGGCTTCCGCCGGGAGCCGCCACAGCGGACTGGGAGGTCGAACTGGCAGTCATCATCGGCTCCGAAGCCCGGTACCTTTCGGACCCGGCCGCGGCCTCGCGGTGCATCGCCGGGTGGTGCCTGGCCAACGACGTGTCCGAACGCACCCTGCAGTTGGAGCGCGGTGGCCAATGGTTCAAGGGGAAGTCGGCCGAGACCTTCTGCCCGCTCGGACCCTGGCTGGTCACCCCGGACGAACTGCCTGACCCCCGTGACGGCATCGCTCTGCGGACCCGGCTGAACGGGGACGTCGTGCAGGACGGCACGACGGCCGACATGATCTTCGACATTCCCTTCCTGATCCACCACGTCAGCCAGTTCACGGTGCTGGAGCCGGGTGATGTGTTGCTGACCGGGACGCCCGCCGGAGTCGGGTTCGGGATGAGCCCGCAGCGTTTCCTGAAGCCGGGCGACGAGTTGCACCTGACCGCGTCCGGCCTGGGCGAGCAGCGCCAACGCGTGGAGGCCGCGATCGTTTGACGGTTTCCGCCTCCGCGGCCATCCCGGACGGCCACCATGACGGCGAAGGAGTCCGATCTCGTGTCCGAGCAGTCGCCCTTCATCGAATCCCCACCCCACGTCCACCCGTCCCGCATGGTCCACGTGACGTATCGCGGATTGGTCGACGCGCTGGTGGACCCTCCCGAGATCGACCCGGTGACAGAACCGGATGCGCTCGCGGTGGCACGCGTCCTCGACGCGTCCGCACGCCGATCGGGGCGACGACTGGTTCCCACGGTCCGTGACGAGGTCGCCGCGGGGCTCGCACCGCCAGGCGTGGCCGAGGCTGCCGCCGCGCTGACGGGCACGCACGACTTCACGGACCGCTCCCGTGGTCGGTCGGCCCTGTACGGGTTCCACTACCTGGAGTGGACCCGTCCACTGTTGCGGGCCGCGGCGTTGGCCGAGGACCCTGCCGCTGCCCGGCAGTGGGCGGAACACTGGTGCGACATCTTCGAGCAGTGGTACGCCTCGCGGGAGAAGGTCCGCGGTGATTGGCCCGGCCTGGACGTGGTCTGGTACACGCTCGGTGTCTCGCTGCGCAGCAAGCTGTGCCTGGACGCCCTCGACACGTTCGGCACGGACATCTCGCCGGGCACCCGCTGCCGCGTGTACGCCACGATCCTGGCCTCTGGGCGGTGGCTCGCGGAGGAGCACACCTACTTTCGGCACGGGAACTGGCAGTTCGTCGGCGCGTGCGCGCTGGCAATCCTGGCGACCGTGTTCGACGGGTTCGCCGAGTCGCCCGCATGGCTCGTCGTCGCGCACGAACGCATCGCCGAGCACCTGCGGATCGACGTCCATCGCGATGGCGGGCACGTCGAACGATCACCGAGCTACCACCGGATGTGCACCGATTGGCTGAACCGCGTAGCGAGCCTGGACGCTCTTCCGCCCTCGATCGCCGGTGTCGACGCCCGTGAACGGCTCGTGGCGATGCACCGGTGGCTTGTCGCCATGGCGACACCCGAGGGATGGGTACCGCCGTTCCAGGACAGTGCGCTTGTCCACATCGGACGCTCTACCGCCACGGCCTTCGTCCTTACCGGCGACGTCGAGCTCGGGCAGGCTCTCGCGCGCCTGCCCGGTGGCCGGGACACCCTCCACCGGGTGGCGTCCGCATGGCGGCGACCTGAGCCGTCCGTCGCGGACGCACCGTCCGCGACGAGCGCGACGCTGGTCCGCCTTCGCGACAGCGGCTACGTGGTCGGGCGGAGCGGATCAGCTCCCGGGGACCTGTACTGGGCGATCAACGCCGGGCCACACGTCGATCACGAACTCGAGTCGCACAGCCACCGAAGTGCGCTCGACGTCGTGCTGTGGGGCGATGGTGCCCCGTTGGTGTGGGAGGCCGGGGGTCCCTGGAGTTACGACAGCCCCGAGTACCGCTCCTGGTACCAGCATGCGCGATCGCATTCCACCGTGGTGCTGAGCCGGGACATCGCGCGTGACCGGGAAGCCACGGTCGACGTGACGCATGAGGGGCGTGTGATCGACGTGGTGACCGCACACCACCACGGTTGGGGTGCCCGCCACCAGCGTGTGGCGGCCCTCGTCCGGCCCTCCGGCAGCCACGACGGGTACTGGGTGATCGAGGACACTGTGGACGGCGACGAGCAATGGATGGCTCTGATCCACGGCACCACGCCGTGGCGGCCGGTCGACGACGGATTCGCTTGGGAATCGGCCAACAACGTCGTGGTGTGCTCGCTCGCCACGCGCGTCGACCCCGTCGACGGCGGCCCGAGCACCCTGCCGTCTCTGTCACCGGAGGGTGTGCCGATGCCTGTTCAGGGCCGGATCTCCACGTTGGTGCACTACGGCGGCCACGACGGCGTGGTCACCGTTGTCCTGCCTCCCTCGACCGAGCGGCACCGGTTGGACAGGGCCCGGGACCAGCAGAGCATCGTGCTGACTCTGCCCGGCGATACCGTTGACACGGTCACCCGCGGTTGCTGGTGGCGCCGACAGGGCGGGCGCCTATCGGCGGCGGCCTGGTGGGCGACGGGCAGCCGCGGCTCCGACGCGCCGCTGGGTGCCGATGGGAAGGTCGTGCTCGCGGAGGCCATGTGCCACGGGGGAGAGCAGGCACCGGTAAAGATCGATGTCCTCGCTCACGGCGCCGGGCGAGTCTTCACGCGGCTCGATCGTCCCGGGCGGACCGCGTCCCTGCGCCGCGCCGGTGACACCCACGCGATCACCGTGGCGTTGGGCCATGACCAGTGCGGCCGCGCCACCGTCATCGTGCCCTCTCGCGGCCAGTGGGTGCTCCAGATCTCCTGACCGTGTTCACGCCCAGTCCGTATTACCGCTCACCCCCGCATCCGCCGGATCACCACCTTCCTGAGAGGACGCATCAGCATGAACGGATTCGAGCACACCGGCGAGTCGTATCCATCCTGTTCCGGCCGCCTCGACCGGCGCACCCTGCTCCGCGGCACCGTCGCCGGGACGGCACTCGGTGCTGTCTCCGCGGCGTTCCCCGGCGTGGGCGTCGCCGAAGGGCGTCGATGGGCCGTCCCGCCCCACGGCTCGGCGCAGGACATCCAGCAGGCCATCGATGATGCCGCCGCCGCGGGCGGCGGCACGGTGTACCTTCCCCCGGGCACGTACTCGATCGACCGCACGGTGCGCCTGTCCAGTGGTGTGGTGCTGGAAGGAGCGGGTGCCGAACTCACGCACCTCGTCGACGCCCCGCTGCTCGGTGCGCAGGCGGTACTCGCCGTGGAAGGCACCGACGCGCAATCGGTCAGCAAAGCCGGGGTCCGCCACCTCTCGGTGCGCAACGGCGCGGCCTCGGACGGCGCCTTCACAGCGAGCAAGGACGGCATCCGGATCCGGTACGCCGCCGACGTGGAACTCACCGGAGTCGGCGTCACCGAGATCGCGGGCGCCTACGGTGTGCGCGTGCAGAACACGGACCGGATCACCGCGACCGGGTGCCACTTCTACCGCTGCACCTACAGCATGTTCATGGTGTTGCCCGACTGCACGGACGTCATCGTGCGGGACAGCACGTTCGACACCCTCACTACGCAGACCGCGCCCAACTGCTACACCCTGGCCACCGGGGCCTCAGTCCGAGGTGGTGGCCAACAACGGTGGACGCGCGGACTCACCGTCGAGAACTGCCGGTTCGTGAACAACCCCCGGTGGGAGGGGCTGGACACGCACGGTGCGGAGCAGGTCGTCTTCCGTGGCAATTACATCGAGAACTGCTACTTCGGGATTTTGGTGGCCAACGCCTCGAACTACGTCGCCGAGCCCGTCACCCAGGACGTCGTGGTCGAGCACAACACGATCATCCAGGGCAACGGGCGCCCCGGCGGTTACGGCATCGTGGTGAAGGGAGCAGCCGCTCGGACCCGGAACGTCGTCGTGCGCAACAATCACATCCGCGGTTTCGGCGGCGTGCACCCGTCGATCGGTGCCATCCAGCTCTACGGGACAGAGCAGACCCAAATTCTGGACAACACGATCGAGGACTTCGGCATCAACGCCATCACCCTGTACTACGGCGCCTTCGACACGCTCATCGCGGGCAACACGATTCGCAACGCGGCCCCGGCGGCGGACGGCACCACCACGGCGGTCGTTCGCGGTGACGCGTGGGGTGTGCACGGGGCGGTGGTTCGGGACAACGTCGTCGTGGCTGATGCGCCCACCCAGCAGGTGGACTACTTCATCAACGCCGTGACCACGAACCAGTCGTGGCAGATCGGCGACAACGATCTTTCAGGCGTCCGCCACGATCCGCCGTTCAGCCGAATGGAGTTCCTCCCGGTATTCAAGGACGAGGCACCGGTGAGCGGCCCGCTGCAGCAAAAGGCCGGGGACATCCTGCTCGACACCGCCCTGCGGCCCGCGTGGCGGGTTGGCTCGCCATCCGCGGGCTTCGGCGCGCTGGACACCAGCACCGTCGCGGTTCTGGTGGACATGCAGGCCGGGAGCCCGCGTGCCGTCCTGCGGGCCGGCGGCAGCTACGACTGGCGGAGCATGCCTCCAGGCATGAACGTCGTCGTGGGCGGAGCCGGCACCGATGGTGGCGATCTGCCGGCGAGAGTCGTCTTGAACAGCGGAGCGGCGAGGTCCGGTGTGGACTTCGTACTCGAACTGGACACCGCGGCGTCGGTGACCGTCTCCTCAGCACCGGTGCGGTTCCAGGGGCTGGCGTTCGAGCCGATCGCCTGACCGGCATCGGCGGTACCCGGTCAGCCGGTGCTGTTCGCTCGCAAGAGTCGCCCCGGCCGTGCCGAGGTCTGCCGCCCGTCCTCCACCACGGCCGATCCGTTGACCATCACGAGCACGATGCCTTCCGGTGTCCGCGCGGGGGCAGTGAACGTCGCGTGATCGATCACGGTGTCCGGGTCGAACACGACGAGGTCGGCGTATCGGCCCGGCTGGAGGATGCCCCGGTCCGGCAGCCGGAGCCGGTCCGCGACAGCACCCGTCATCTTGTGCACCGCCTGGGCCAGTGTCAGGATCCCGTGCTCGCGCACGTAGCGGCCGAGAACCCGGGGGAACGTCCCGAAGCCACGCGGGTGCGGCTTGAGCCCGCGCTGGTCCATGGGTACGGCCGAGCCGTCCGAACCGACGACGGACAACCGGTGCGCCAGAAACGTCCTCATGTCGGCCTCGGTCCGGTAGAACAAGACCACCTGGACGCTGTTGCCATGTCGCAGGCACAGGTCGAGCGTGAAGGACACCGGGTCGGTACCGGCGAGCGCGGCGGCGGCCTCCAGGGACAACCCGACGTAGTGCTCGCTTCCCGGCCCGGATCGGCTGATGATGACGCGGTCCCAGTGCCAGGGGATTCGGTTCATCCACCCGGCGGCCAGTTCGCGTTCCGCCCGGCGACGTTGCCCGGGGTCGGCGAGCAACCGGCGCATGACGTCGGTGCCGCCGGCCTGTACCCAGGGCGGGAGGTACTGGGTGAGCGAGGACGACGAGGCGTCGTAGGGGTAGACGTCGAACCACACGTCCAGCCCGGAGGATGCGGCGTCCTGGAACATCGCGACGACCTCCGCGGCACGCCCCCACTTGGCGGGTTCGTTGATCGCCGCGTGGGAGAACTGAAGCCGGGCGCCCGCGGCGCGGGCGGTCGTGATCGCTTCCTCGACGGCGGGGAAGCCCGGTCCGGCGGTGTCGCGGCAATGGGTGGCGTAGAGCGCGCCGTGCTCGGCCACCACGGACACGAGCTGGCGGATCTCCTCGGGATCGCCGTAGCCAGAAGGGATGTGGGTCAACCCGGTCGACAGGCCGAACGCGCCCTGGCTCAGGCTCGTGTGGACGAGTTGGCGCATCCGCCGCAGTTCCTCTGTGGTGGGCGGCCGCTGATCGACGCCCATCACGGCGACGCGCACTGTGCCGTGCCCTACGAGCGTGGCCACGTTTATGGCGGGCGGGTCGGCCGCCAGCCGGCCCGCGTAGCCGTCGATATCGTGCCACGTCAGGTCCACCGGATCGTCTCCGATGCGGGCGAGGTGGTCGGCGTGCAGGTCCAGGCGGCCCGGCGCGAGCGGGAACGGTGAGAAACCGCAGTTGCCGACGACCTCGGTGGTGACTCCCTGCCGCACTTTGCTCTCGCCTGCCGGGTCGAGCAGGAGGCTGACGTCCGAGTGCGTGTGGATGTCGATGAAACCTGGGCACAGCACTAGGCCTTCGAGGTCGATCACGCGCGAAGCCCTCACTCCGGTGGGCTTTCCGACGTGAACCAGTCGATCGCCGGAGACAGCCACTTCTCCGACGAAGGGATCGGTGCCGGTGCCGTCGATGACGGTTGCCCGACGGAACACGAGGTCCGCCTCCATGTGCGTTCTCCTCGGTGAAGGTGGCGACACTACGGATGTGGTCGCCTTGGGGCACAGCCGCGCAAGAAATGGAAAAGAGTTTCCACTCATTGGCACGCTAGCAGTGTCGCGGTCCTGGCGGCAACCGGCGTCGGATGCATGGTGTGCGATCGCGTCCCAGGCGACCTGTAAGACGAGAGACGAATGGCATCCGCTGAGACCCGCACAGGCCCCCGCGTTCCCCTGCGAGCGGTGGACCGCATGTGCGACATCCTTGACACGCTCGCGAATGCAGCCGCCGGAGTATCGCTGTCGGCGCTGGCCGACGCGACGGGACTGCCGAAGAGTTCGGCGTTCCTTTACCGCGCCACGCTAGAGAGCAGGCACTACGTCGAGCGCGACCAGCGCAGCGGTGCCTACTACCTCGTGCACGCGGTCCTCGTCGAGTCACCGCACATGATGCGGCTCGCCGCCCGTGCCGGCGATCGGGGCTACGTGCACAGCACGGCACCGGGCAAGGTGATCTGCATGTTGTTGCCGGAGCGCAGAATCCGGTCGACCCTCGTCGCCACGGGGATGCCGCGGTTCACCGCGACGACTCTGACCGAGCCGGAGGCGTACCCAGCAGAGCTGGAACACACGCGCATCGAGGGATACGGGCTGGAGGAGGGGAGCACCGACTGTCGGGTCGGTGCGTCGCGGTGCTCGTCCCGGAGATCCTGTTTCCCGCCGAGAAGGTGGCGACAACCCTGTCCGGGCAGATGCGTTGACTCGCGCCGGGGAGTGTGTCCCGGCGGCCGGAGCGGATCAGAACCATGTGGTCACCGCGCCTATGACGAGATCCTCGTCGTCGAGTAGCGGGATGAGCGTCCACTTGTCGAACGCGGTGCAGGGGTGGCAGGGCCCCAGCCGCAGGACGTCGCCCACCCGCAACCGGCCGTCATGGCGCAGGTAACCGTGCTGGTCGTTCAGCTTCTCCACGACCGCCTCCACGCCGGGCACCGGCCGTCCGCCGCGCGTCACGCCGAGCACGACCGGCAGGTGGGCGTCGTACGGGGCGTCGCGTTTGCCGAAGTTGGCGAGGGCGAGCCCGGGTTCCGGTGTGGACACCACGGCAGCCCACAGATCGAGCGCGGGACGCAGTGCCCCGGCGGCGTGGTCGCGTTCCGGGGCGAGTGGGGGCATGCTCGCGCCCGGGCCGTGGTCGTGGGTCACCGTGCCGCCCGACCGCACCACCACGCGGAGCGGGCGACTCAGCTGCGGCCGACGAAGGGCGGCCACGCGATCGGGGAACACCGATCCGCCCGCCGTCAACACGATCTCCGAGACCTCCCCGAACAGGCCGTGGGAATCCAGACGCACGACCGCTGCCGACAACCGGGTGAGGTAGTCGTCCACCTGCCGCACCGAGGCGGCGTCCCGGCCGACGGGGAGTACCCCTTCGAAGCCCTCGATGCCGGCGAGCACGAGAAGGCGCGCGTCGTGCACCGCCTTCGCGACCGCGTCTAGTTCGCCCTCCTCGCGGGCTCCTGTGCGTCCGCCGGGCACCCCCAGCTCGGCCAGCACCGGAACCGGCCGGCCGGCCCCAGACTCGTGGAGCCGGCGATCCAGCAGGGCTACTCCGTCGACTGAATCCACGAGGGGTAGCACCGTCAGCCCGGGCTGCGCGTGCGCGAGTTGCACTAGAGCGCGAATGTTCGCGGAATCCACGATCTCTTGGGCGAGGATGATCCGGCGTACCCCCAGGGCGGCAAGGAACCGCGCCTGGTGTACGGATGCCGCCGTCATGCCCCATGCTTCCGACTCGAGCTGGAGCCGGATGATCTCGGGGGAGAGGTGGGTCTTGGCGTGCGGGGCCTGGGAGACGCCGACCCGGCTGCACCACTCGGCATGTAGGGCGATGTTGTGCTCTAGTGCGCTCGCCCGCAGTGTCAGCGCGGGCAGGAGCAGATCCGTCAGGCGCCAACCTTGGTTTGCGATGGCCTCCGCGGACACCGTCGGGTCCGGAAGGCTGCGGAAGCGGGGAAGAGGGTCGGTGGTTCGGGGTGCCAGGGTCTGGTGAACTTGGAGCCGCGTTGTCGACCGATCCATTCAGCGATAGTAATCGACCAGTCAATGGAATTGGTGTTCCGTGCCATGGGACACTAGTTGTCCAGGCGCAAGGGGTTACGTGCAACGCCGACCGCGTCGCGGCCGGCGTCCCGCGAGTCCTGGCAGCGCACTCACGTCTCGCTGCCGCGAGGTGTGTCGACCGGCTTGGGTGCCGCGCTGAAGCCGCATCCGTTCATTTTCCGGGGCAGCCGTGGCCTGCCTGGCCGACGTCGACGGGCACGACTACCTCGACTGCACCCCGGGTTGACCGCCGCGGTGCGGGCACAGAGTGTGCTGCCGACCAGGTCACCCAGGACGCTCGCGCCACCGTGCTCTGCGGAAACTCCGATAACCCCTACCGTCGACGACGGACCCCCTGTGGTTCCTTCGCGGCGCCGACGACGGCGACCCCGCGAGTAGCACCACCCACGGGCAAAGTGGACAGACAGCCGAAGTGCGCCTGGCATGGCTGCGCCGTGCAGGATGCGGCCAAGGCCCTCGGGTCTTGCGCGTTTAATGATCCGGATGGCAATCCGCAGTACGGGCATGCCTGTGAACTGGAGACGTCGCTCGCCATGGTGCTGGCGTCCGAACTCGTCCGGCCTGAGCGCATCACCGGGCCGGGCAGGCATCGACCGGTTGATCCGCTGTCGGCGGCCCACGGCTACGTCGACATCGCCGTCCGGTTCGACGAGTTGACCGCTGACGGTGTATACGGCGATCCGAGTAGGGCGAGCATCGATCTCGGAAAACGAATCCTGTCAGCGGCGCTGTCCCGCTCCATCGAATTCTGTCGTCGATTCGTCGGTGACCCGGCCACGACGGAAAGTCCGTCATTTCAGTAGCCGGAACATTTCCGGCGCGACATTGACATCCTGTGGAACAACCGTCACTGTATTAATTGGAACTTCGATTCCATTCAATGGAACAGTCGAGATCTGTCCTTCCAGCCGTCAGGAGGAGTGATGTCGTCCCGTCCCCGTGGCCTCGCGGTCGTCGTCGCCGGTTGTCTGCTCGCGACAGCGGTGTCGGCCACCGTCGGAACCCGATTTGGGTGTCCCACCCGGACCACCCGGCCGAGGGCAGATCTCGGTGAGCGAGAAGACAGAGGAGCGTGGGCTTTGCGATCCGCTCCTGGGATTTTTCGCTCACACTGCGGCAGCCGGTGATGTCAACGACGACGGCTGGCCCGACCTGTATGTCGGCGGGTTCTACCAGGAACTGGCGTGGGACAAGTTCTTCCGGTTCGGCGACAGGGGAGCCACCCAGATCTCGCCCGACCACGCTCGCCGACATGGACAACGACGGCTGGCTGGACCTGGTCACCGGCGTATCGGTAGCCGACGGCACGAAACCCGCGATCTTCCGCCACGAAGGCCTCGTCGATGGGGTGCCGCAGTTCGCCACCCCCCATGGGTTGCTCGACGAACGGACGCCGACACCGGAGACCTCGCAGTGGGAGAACGCCGGTCTGCTGCGCTACTGGCCGACCGGCGTCAACGCCGACTTCAACCAGGACGGCCTGATCGACATGTTCGCCGCCGAATGGTTCCCGGAACTGCCGTCGCGGTACTGGCAGAACACGACCAGCGAGGCGGGACGCTTCATCGACGTCGAGGTCACACCGGACCACAATGCGCTCGGTGCGACGGTCAATGTCTATCGGCTCCGGGACCCAAAGCGCGGAGCTGCACCGATTTTCAGCCGTCAGGTCCTCTCGACCGAGAGCTACGGCGGGGGCGCGCTCCGCGTCCAGCATGTCGGTCTCGGACTTGCTGCGCTGGTCGAGGTCGAAGTGATCGGGCCCGCTCCTGAACAAAAGCGCGTCGTCCGATACGCCAATGCAGGCGAGACGGTGAAGGTCGGCCTGTAACCACCGTGATGATCCGCTGAAACACCCGTGAGCGCAGCCCAGTCCAAGGCTGCTTTGCAGCAATGAAAGGTGACACGTGACCAGTACCGCAATCGAACGGCTCGGCGCCTTATCACCCAATTCTCCAGTGGCCGGTCCTCGCCACGTCGCCGTGGAGCAATGCGTCGTGGACGACGGGACGGTGTTCGTCTCCGGCCAGGTGGCGTTCGACGGTGACCGGGAACCGCTAACGGGCAAGGTCGGCCACACCGTCACGTCCGAACAGGCTGCGGAGGAGGCACGCATCTGCGCCGCGAACGCCTTGCACCGGATCGTCGCCGAGTTCGGCAGTCTCGATGTCGTCGAACGGATCATCAAGGTCACCGTGTTCGTCAACGCCGTTGATTCTTTCAGCGGCCACCCCACTGTCGCCGACGGCGCCAGCCGACTGCTCGTGGAGGTATTCGGTGAGTCCGGTCGGCACGCTCGGGCCGCAGTTGGCGTGGCGAGCCTGCCGCTCGGCGTGCCCGTTGAGGTGGAGCTCACGGCGAAACTGCGGTCGTGACCTTCGGGTCACGGCCGTTTGTCGAGAACGAAAGATCGGGAGTCGATGACTGTACGACTGGCAGTGCTGGGGCTGGGACACGAGACCAACACGTTCTCCACCGTTCCAGCGGACCTCGCGACCTATGAGGACGGTGGTATCCACCGTGGGCAAGAACTGGTCGATCATTACGGGGAGTCGCAGGCGACGTTCGCCGGTTTCCTCGCCCCACAGGACGGCGAGCCCGCCGAACTGATCCCGCTACTGGCCGCGTGGATCAACCCGTGCGGCGCGATCACCGCCGAGGCCTTCGACGCCATCGTCGGTGAGATGGTCGACCGCCTGGCCGCGGCCGGCCCGGTGGACGGCGTTCTGCTTGGACTGCACGGCGCTGCGGTGGCCGAGGGCAGGCCCGATGCGGACGCGGAGACGGCGGCGCGGGTCCGTGCCGTCGTCGGGCCGGACGTGCCGATCGGCGTGGTCGTCGACATGCACGCCAACGTCGACCCCCGGCTGGTAGAAACGGTCGACGTCCTGCTGCCGTACCAGACCAACCCCCACGTCGACGCACGCGAGCGGGGCATCGAGTGCCGCGAGCGCGTGCTGGAGATCATCCGCACCGGCCATCGGCCCGGCCTGGCGCTCGAGCAGCTACCCCTCGTGGTGGCAATCACGCGCCAGGACACCCGCGAGGAACCCATGGCGAGACTGCTCGCACTCGCCCGCGAGCTGGAACAGTCCGACGGTGTGCTGGACGTGAGCGTTGTCGAGGGGTTCCCCTACGCCGACGTTCCGCAGATGGGCATGTCCGTGATCGCCGCCCACCGTGATGGTCAGGATGCTGCCGCGCACGTCGCACGCACGATGGCCGGGCGCGTGTGGGCCGCACGGGAACGACTCCAGGGCGGCGGGGTCGGTATCGACGATGCGCTGTCGCAGGTCGCCACTCACACCGCAGGCAAGCCACTTCTGATGCTGGACGTGGGAGACAACGTCGGCGGGGGAGGCCCGGGCGATTCCACCGTTCTGCTCGAAGAGGCGTTGCGGCGGGGCACCGGGGGTCTGGTCACAGTGCTTCTCGACCCCGAGACGGTGGAGAGCCTCGCCGGGATGGCGCTCGGCGAGCGTGTCCGGGTCCGCGTCGGTGGCCGTAAGCAGGATCAGGTCGGCAGGCCGGTGCCACTCGACGCGGTGCTCGTGGGACGTTCGGACGGACGGTACGAGGAACCGAGGATGGCACACGGCGGCCGGCGATACTTCGACTCCGGACCCATGGTGGCGCTGCGGACCGACAGGGACATCACCGTCGTGCTGACGTCCAAGCTGGTGCAGCCCATCACGCCGAACCAACTGCGCGCTGTGGGGCTGGACCCGACGTCCTTCCGGGCGATCGTGGCCAAGGGAGTAAACGGGCCTCGTGCCGGTTACGCCGATGTGTGCGGTGATTTCGTCGTCGTCGACACGCCCGGCATCACGCGGGTCTCGGTGGCGGAGTTCACGTACGCGCACCGACGTCGACCTATGTATCCGTACGAGCCAGAGACCACCTATCAGCCGGGTATGCCCTCCCAGTGCGGGTGACGTGTCGCAATCGTCGCTGCGACACCTCGTCTGGACAACCTGCTGCCCCGGGGATTTCCGGAGCGGCAGGTGTCATTCTGTCGAGACATTCCTCGTCAGCGTGTGCGCCGGTCTGAGGCCCGGCTGGAAACCGGGCCCGGGCCTTGGCTGAGGGTCGCCCCCAAAGCCTCGTCGATGACGGCAACGGTGTCCTCGACGTCGGCGTCGGTATGCGACGTCGAGAGGTACCACCGTCCACCTGGGAGAGTGAACACTCCGCGTCGCAGCATCTCGACGGTGAGTCGGTCGTAGAATTCCTGGTCCGCTGCAAGGAAGTCGTCGAAGGTGCAGCTCGACTCGACCCCAGCGATACATTGCACGACGGGGCCGGTCTGGTTGACCGTCGCCGGGACGCCGTGCCGAGCGAGCGCGGCGCGCATGCCGTCGGCCAGCGCCTTGCCCCGCCGCTCAAAGTCGTCGTACACGCCGGGCCGGGCAAGTTCGTCCAGGGTCGCGCCCGCTGCGGCGAGTACGACCGGGTTTCCGTTGTACGTGCCTGCGTGCACGATTCCGTTGGTCGTCTGGTCGATGATGTCGGCACGCCCCGCGACGGCGGCGAGTGGGTAACCGCCGGCGATGGCCTTGGCGAGCACGACGAGATCGGGCGTGACGCGATAGCGGGTCACCGCGCCGCCAGAGTCGATCCGGAAGCCCGTGATCACCTCGTCGAAGATGAGCACCGCGCCGGTCGCGTCGCAGAGCTCCCGCAGACGTTCCAGAAAGCCAGTCGGTGGCTCCAGCACGCCGGAGTTGCACAACACAGGCTCGAGGAAGACGGCTGCGATGTCGGCCTCGGGGGAGGCGAGCAACTCGGCGGCTGCGGCCGCGTCGCCCCACGGCACGATGCTCAGATCGTCGAGAACCGCTGGGTTCTGGCCCTTGCTGCCCAGTCCGAGGGAGCCGTCGGGACCCGGTCGGTACGCGACCAGCATGGCGTCGGACCATCCGTGGTAGTGCCCGCCGAACTTGATGAACCGCCGCCTGCCCGTGACGCCCCTGGCGAGACGCAGTGCGACCTGGGCCGCCTCCGACCCGGTGTTGCTCCACAGCACCCTTTCGGTGCCCGGGATCCGGGCCAGAACCTTTTCGGCGACCTCGGCCTCCAGCAGGTGACCGGACCCGTAGGTCGCTCCCAACGGAAGCTGGGCGCTTACCGCGGCGGTGAGCGCCGGATGCCCGTGGCCGAGGATGACCGGTCCCCAACCCAGGACGTAATCCAGGTAGTTGTGGCCGTCCAGGTCGGTGAGGCGCGATCCTGCTCCTCCCTGGAAGAACAGGGGGTGAGGCTTCATCGAGGCGCGCAACCCGGTCGAGACGCCGCCCCCAAGCGAGGCCTTCGTACGCTGCCAGGCCTGCTCGGATGCCGGCCACGCACTGATCGCCATCTTCCTGGCCTCCCTCGAGTCGGTGAACCTCTCCCGTTTTTATGACTGGAACTACTGTTCCATACAGTGGCAGACTATCTCTGCACGTTGACGTGGTCAATCCAGCGGAGGCCCGCCGTCCGGGTGGCGGTGGGGAGGCGACGGGGGAAGTGATCTCGCGCGAGTACGGGGCAGACATCGACCTTGGTGAGACGCGGCTTTTCGGCTGGCAAAAATGCCGTACCATTTTTCGAAAACGACCATCCTGCGAAAACCACTCGGGCAGTGGCATGGACGGGGGTTCCCCATGACAGCGGCAGAGGCCGATACCGGATCGACGAGCTACCCACTCCGGGCTGTCGACCGCGTGTGCGACATCCTTGACACGCTCGCCAACGCGTCGGCCGGGGTCTCGTTGTCCGAGATCGCCGCGTCGGCCAATCTCCCGAAGAGCTCGGCGTTTCGCTACCTCACGGCCTTGGAAGCGCGGCATTACATCGAGCGCGAGCCCAACGGGAGTTCGTACCGGCTCGGCGTGGCATTCCGCCCGCAGCACACCCGGAACGTGGAGCGCCTGTCCGCACTCGCTCGTCCCGCGCTGGAGAAACTGCGGGACCAACTTGGGGAAACGACGAATCTCGGGATTCTGGACGGCAGCCAGGTCGTTCACACGGTGGTCGTCGAATCGCCGCACATCATGCGCCTGGCGGCACGGGTCGGAGAGCGTGGTTATGTCCACTGCACGGCTCTCGGCAAGGCGATGTGCGCGGCGCTGCCCGACGATCGCGTCCGCATGATCCTGGATGCGGCAGGCATGCCCCGTTTCACGGAAGCGACCGTCACCGAGCCGGACGAGATTCTGGCTGACCTCGATCGAACGCGTGCTCAGGGATTCGGACTCGACGACGCCGAGAATCAGCGTGCCGGGCGCTGCGTCGCCGTTCTTGTGGACGACATCGCGTTCCCTGCGGCGATCAGCGTGAGCGCTCCGGCGGACCGGCTGCCACGCGACGAGGTGCCCAACGTTGTGAAGCAGTTGCGCAGCGTCGCACGCGTGTTGTCTCGCAAGATGCAGGCGTGACGCGGGGACCGCGGGGACCAGCTCACGCAGGGACCGCTCGGTCTGGTCCCGGAATTCCTGGCGTTCGCGCTGAGCTTCTGGGGCGTCGCCAGGTTGTCGCGGATCCATCATCAAGTTCTTCCGTCGCATCGTGTGGGCCGACGCAACGCTGCTCGTCCTGAACCTCGTTTTCCTGTTCCGGGTGGCGTTGCTGCCGTTTCCGGCTGAGGTCCTGGACAGCCGCCACGGTGACCCCACGGCGGCCGTGGTGATCTACCGCGAGCCGCGTCACGACCGGACTGAGCTCGACAGTGCTGTGGTGGTACGCCGCCTACGGTCGGGCCATGCTTCGTCCAGGCTCGGTGCCTGAGGTGCCGACCGGTGGCAGGGGCGATTTCCTCGCGGCCAGCTGGGATCTGTTGAGCGGGCTGGCGCCCGTACTGGAACGATGCGCCGCTGAGGGCGGGGTGGTGCAGTTGCTGACCAACCCGGTCGACATCATGGCCGAGTGCCTTCGCCGCGCCACTTCGCTACGCCCCGAGCGCATTCTGGGCTACAGCCTCAATGACAGCGCCCGGCTGCCCATGGTGGTGGCGCGCGAACTCGGTGTCGCCACGTCGCGGGTGCGGGCCTGGGTGCTCGGCGAACACGGTGCGGGGCAGGTCCCGTTGTTCAGCAGGGTCCTGCTGGACGGCGAGCCGATCGCGCTCGCCGAGGACGCGATGGAAAGGATCGAGGCCGATATCCGCGGATGGTTCGCCCGCTGGTCGGCGCTGTCAGGTCTGGGTGTCCACCTCGACGAAGACGTGGCGGCGAGGTATCCCTACACGAGGGCGTACCTGCCCGTGAACCGGCTGCTCGACGGGACGGTCCACGACTGGTGAAGCCGAGGTCTCGACTGGTGGCCGGGTGAGTGCTCGCTCAGCGTCGTGCCGGCCCGGTGGAGCCGCGCACGATCAGCTCGGTGCTCAACTGGCGCTCCAGGGGCTTGGCGGGTGGTGCCGGTGTTGTCGCAAGTTCCAGTGCGGCGGCACCCATCTCCCGCAGCGGCAGGCGGACACTGGTCAGTGCCGGTACGACATCCTCGCAACCGGCGATGTCGTTGAAACCGGCGATCGAGAGGTCACCGGGAACAGTCCTGCCGGCCTGCCGCAGGAATGCCATCGCTCCGATCGCCATCTGGTCGGCAGAGCCTACGACCGCGGTGATCTCGGGGTGGTCCTTCAGCAGCTCCTGCGCGCCGATGTATCCGCCGTCCCGGCTGGCACTGCCGTATCGCACGTGCACCACGCCTCCCGCGTTCTCGATCGCCGCGCGCAGACCCGCGATCCGGTCCACAGTGGAGAGAACCTTCGCGTCACCAGCCACCACACCGATCTCTCGATGCTCGAACGCGAGAAGGTGCTCGCCCAGGGCGCGGCCGCCCGCGACGTTGTCGACGAGCACGTGATCGGCTTCGAGAAAGGGGTTGCCGACGGCGATCACGCGTCCTCCGCCGGCCTGGAACGAGCGGCTTCGTGCCGCCATGCCGCGCTTGTAGGTCTCGTCGGCCAATTCGGACCCGGCGATGATCACGATTCCGGTGCGATGTGCTTGCAGGAGGCGAAAGTACTCCAGCTCGCGGGCCACGTCGCGGTTGCTGTTGCAGATCGTCACGAGCAGTTTCCGGGCGGTGGCCACAGCGTGGATGCCGTTGATGATCTCGGAGAAGTACGGGTCTCCGACGTCCCCGGCAAGAACGCCGACCGTACCGGCATTGCCCTGCAGGAGCGTTTGTGCCTGAGCGTTCGGCACGTAGTCGAGTTCCCGCGCCGCCCGCTCCACCCGGGTGCGCAGATCGGCGCCGACGGGATAGTCGGCTCCGGACAGCACGCGAGAGGCGGTAGGGACCGAAACGTCGGCGCGGCGCGCGACGTCCCGGAGGTTGGCGGCCATGAACCGCAGGCTACGGGATGACGGCCCGGCAGGCCTTCACCGGGCTTTCCCGGGTACGTGGGCTCTCGCCGTAGCGCGAGGCTCTCGCGTGAACCGTGGCATTCGGAAACCTTGACGGCGCTTCCGGTTACGCCTAGGTTCGTCCGAATATTGGAAGAAAAGGTTTTCTCATGAAGACTACCGAGGCTCCAACCACCCGGGGACGGGGCAGGCTCGGACCCGCGTTCGTCACGGCCGCGCTGGTCTTCGGACCCGGGTCCATCACGACGGCGAGTTCGATTGGAGCCCGGTTCAGCTACGACGTCCTCTGGGCCCCGGTCCTCGCGACCATCCTCATGCTCTGCTTCGTGGATCTCTCGGTGCGCATCGGGCTGTCGACCGATCGTGGCCCGGTCGGCACGGTCGCCGCCCGCTTCGGCCGGGGCATCGCGGTTGCCGTCGCCCTGGGCGCCTTTCTGGTCACCACGTCCTTCCAGGCCGCCAACTCCGTGGCCACCGGTGCCGCGAGCCAGGTGCTCCTCGGCGGCGATGTCGCGTTGTTCGCCGCGCTGTTCACGGCGTTGGCGATCGGGTTCCTGTGGCTGCCGTCGCTCTACAAGAACCTCGAGCGTGTCATGGTCGCGATCATCCTCGTGATGCTGGTGATCTTCGTGGTCACCGCGATCGTCGCCCAACCCGACCTGGGTGCGATGGTGGCCGGATTCGTTCCGTTGCTGCCGTTGGGCTCCTCGGCGCTCGTCGTCGGTGCCGTCGCCACCACGTTCTCGGTGGTCGGGGCCTTCTACCAGATCCAGCTCGTGCGTGAGAAGGGATGGGGACCCGGCGATTACGCGATGGCGCGCCGAGACGCCACGATCGGCACGCTGGCGCTCGGTGTTCTGTCCCTCGTCATCATGGTCGCCGCGGCCGCGGTCCTGAACCCCCACGGTGTCACCGTGTCCTCTCCCGCGGACATGGCCACGATCCTGGAGCCGGCCGTGGGCCGCTGGGCGTCGGTGCTGTTCGCAGTGGGGCTGTGGGCGGCCGCCTTCTCCTCCCTTGTCGGCAACGCGACCATCGGCGGCGCCATGCTTGCCGGGGCGGCCGGTAAAGAGGAGGGCGGTCTGCGGTCGACGTTCGTCAAGGTGTGCATCACCGTCGTGATGGTGCTCGGCGGTGTTCTTGCGATCGTTTTCGGCGGGATCCCCGTCCAGCTCATCCTCACAGCTCAAGCGGTCACGATCTTCGCCGCTCCGGCCATCGGTGTGGTTCTGGTCCTGCTGGGCCGGCACAAGTCCCGCGGCGCCCTCGCCATCGGTCCTTTCCAGATGATTCTCGCTGTCGCCGGTTTCGCTTTCCTTATCCTGCTCGCCGTCTCCTACGTGAGGAACTTCTCGTGATCGCACCCACCCTGACCCCACCGGTCCAGGTACCTGCGGCGGCTCCGCAGGATGAGGCCGCTTTGGACGATCTGCTCTCCCGTCCCCTGCCCGGAGTCGGGGAGGCTCTCGCCGCGGTGGGCGGCGACATCGTCCTCCTGGGCGCGGGCGGAAAGATCGGCCCCACCATGGCGCGGATGGCGCGCCGTGCCCTCGATGCCGTCGGTTCGACCGCGAAGGTCGTCGCTGTCTCGCGCTTCTCGGATCACACGGTGGCCGAGGGTCTGCGTGCGGCGGGTATCGAGGTCCATACGGCCGACCTCGCGGAATCGGCCTGTTACCGCGACCTGCCTGACGCGGCCGCCCTGCTTTTCCTGGCCGCCATGAAGTTCGGCACGACGGGTGCCGAGCACAAGACATGGTGGTCCAATGTGGCGATCCCCGCCATGGTCGCCGACCGCTACCGCGGTGTTCCGTCGGTGGTGTACTCCACCGGTAACGTGTACCCGCTCACACCTCTGTCACATGGCGGGTCACTCGAGACCGATCCACCGGGCCCGGTCGGTGAGTACGCCCAGTCCTGTTTGGCCCGCGAGCGGATCTTCACCCATGCCGCACACACCTGGGGCACCCCGGCGACGATCTTCCGGCTCAACTACGCCTGTGAACTGCGCTACGGCGTCGTGGCGGACCTCGCGGTGAAGATCGCCGCCGGTGAGCAGGTGGATGTGACGATGCCCGCCGTCAACGTCGCGTGGCAGGGCGATGTCGCAGCATGGTCCTTGCGCAGCGTGGAACTGGCTGCTGCTGCGCCGCACATTCTCAACGCGACCGGCCCCGAGACCGTTTCGGTGCGCCGTCTCGCCACGTGGCTGGCGCAGGACATGGGTACCGATGTCGCCTTCGTGGGCACCGAGTCCGAGGATGCGTTGATCAACGACGCGGCCGAGTGCCATGAGCGTTACGGATATCCCACCGTCCCTTTGCGACGGCTCGTGAGATGGGTGGCCGAGTGGGTCGGCGGGGGCGGCCGGCAGCTCGGCAAGGCCACGAAGTTCCAGCAGCGCGAAGGAAACTTCTGATGGACCTCGGCGTGACGTTGCGGTCCGGCGCTGTCATTCCCGCGCACCCACTGGCCCTGGATGGCGACGGTGCCGTGGATCTGCGGGCGCAACGTGCCCTCACGCGCTACTACCTCGCCGCCGGTGCCGACGGCATCGCCGTGGGGGTACACACCACTCAGTTCGAGTTGCACCACGACCGCGGCCTGCTCGCTCAGGTGTGGCGGCTGGCGGCGCAGGAGGCCGCCGCGGCCGATGGCGCGCGGATGCTGGTGGCCGGTGTGGCCGGGGATCTCCGAGAAGCCGTGGTGGAGGCCGAACTCGCCCGCGAACTGGGCTACCACGCTGTGCTGCTGTGTCCGTGGGGAATGGCAGAAGTCAGTGAGGCCGCGTTGCTGGAGCGCGCGCGTGCCGTGGGCGACGTGCTCCCCACGATCGGGTTCTACCTCCAGGAATCCGTCGGCGGTCGACGGCTGGGCCGGGATTATTGGCGCGCGTTGTTCGATCTGCCGTCCGTGGTGGCCGTCAAGACCGCGCCGTTCGACCGGTACCGCACCGGCGACGTCATCCAGACCCTCCTCGAGCACGACCGATGGTCCGAGGTCACGGTGCTCACCGGCAACGACGACGCGATCGTCCATGACCTCCTCACGCCCCACCGGCGGCAGGTCGGTGGCGAACGTCGCGAGGTTCGGGCCACCGGTGGGCTTTTGGGGCAGTGGGCAGTGGGCACCCGGGCCGCCGTTTCCCTCCTCGCCCGGGTGCGGGAGGCCACCGCGGCGGGTGTGGCGTCCCTCGATCTGCTCGCCGAGGCCGCGGCGTTGGTGGAGATCAACGCCGCCGTGTTCGACGTCGCCAACGCCTTCGCGGGCTGTGTGCCGGGTGTCAACGAGGTGCTGCGCCAGCAGGGGTTGATCGCCACCGCCGCGTGCCTCGGCCCGGACCTGCTCTCACCGGGTCAGGCCGAGCTCATCGCACAGGTCCGGAGCCGGTACCCGGAGCTACTCGACGAGACGTTCATCGCCGCGCACGCCGAGGATTGGCTGCGGTAAGAGGTTGCGCGGATAGGGCTGTCGTCGCGAGCGGGGATGGTGGTGGATGAGCCGCAAGGCGGACGAGGGAGGCGGGCCACGGCGGCGGGTGGCGGTGGCCCGGATGGTGCCGGCGACCCGGGTGGCGTGGCCTTCGAACACGGCTTGGGCTTGGGTGTGCACCCAGGTTTCGGCGGCGGGGTCGGCCTCGTCGTAGAAGCACCAGGCGGCCTTCCAGAGGTGTTCGAGGACGTGGATGACATCGACCACGATCGCCACCTCGATGCCGCGAGTGCGGGCTTCGGCGTGGATGTGCTGGATCTGGTGGTATTCGGGTTCGGTAAAGACCGCACGCGGAGCGAAAGCCTTCGCAGGTGGCCGAGGACGTGTGCGAGTCCCGTTGGGACTTAACGAGTTCAGCAAGAAGTTGTTCCTCAGCGGCCGCGGATCGACTTATTGACCGGTTGACCGGGCTCTGTCATGATTTCCGTGTAAGCCACGGATGAGTTTATTTGTTTATTTCAGTTGAGTGGGATGCGTCCTGGGAAGAGGACGACTAGTGTGTT
>NZ_JBSFBZ010000068.1:0-36170 GCF_053593195.1 Saccharopolyspora sp. NPDC002376 | reverse complement strand
ACATTCTTGGTAAACAATTTCAGCAGCCCGTCCGGCCCGGTCAGGGCCAGACCCTGTTCCCGGGCCTGGGCCACCATCTCCGCCACCGCAGCCTGTTCCGGGGAGGCATGCTGCCCCGCCCGCTTCCCATTCCTAAGTGGACTCACAGCATCCGATGTCATCACTCACAGTGCCCATCCCGCCGGACTTCGTCCGGCGCGTCGGGCCGGAAACACCGCTCGTGGGACAGTCCCCAGGGGGTTACCTTGCTTCCAGTTTTGAGGTGTTCATGGGGGCTGGTTCGGGGGCTTCTCGGTTGAGGGTTTCTCCGGCTAGGAGGGTTCCGAAGGCTGTTAGGGCTTGGATTCCGACCAGGTAGAGGCTGAAGATCCACGGGGAGTTGTTGGCCCAGTCCAGCATCAGGACTCCCAGGATCGGGGCCGTGGAGCCGACCGCCAGGGTTGAGGCTTGGTAGCCCAGGTTTAGGCCGGTCAGGCGGGATTTCGTTGGGAACAGTTCACCGAAGTAGGCCGGTTGGACGCTGTAGAGGAGCCCACCTTCGATGAAGCCCATTACCGCGGCCGTGAGCACGACTACGGGCATGTTTCCCGTTCCGTAGAGCCAGAACAGGGGGAAGGCCATGACCGCTGCGCCGATCGCTCCGCTCAGCATGATCGTGCGGCGGCCGATTTTGTCGGCCAGTGGGCCGATCGCCAGCACCGAGATGGAGGCGCTGCCCAGGAAGACGAGGTTCACGATCAGGGTTTGGCCGCCGTCCATGCCAACCTGCTTGGTCAGGAAGGCGATGGAGAACGTGATGCAGGTGTAGAAGATCACCGTGTTTCCGCTGGCCATGGCGAAGACCGCGAAGATCTGCTTCGGGTGGTTCTTGATCGCGTCGCGGACCGGCGTCTTGGCCGCCCGGCCCTCTTCCTTCAACTTGGTGAAGGCCGGGCTCTCCTCGACCTTCCGTCGCACGTACATCGAGACCACGATGAGCACTACACTGAACAGGAACGGGATACGCCAGCCGCCGGCCAAAAGCTGTTCGTGCGACAGCGACACCGTGACGAGGGTGACCGACAAGGTGCCCAGCATCGGGCCGAAGACACCACCGATCTGGGCCCAGCTGCCCACCCGTGCTCTTCGGTTGTGCGGCGCGTGCTCGATCAGCATGGTGGCGACGCCGCCCCACTCACCGCCCAGCGAGAAGCCCTGGATGATGCGCAGGACCACCAGCATGATGGGCGCGGCGATCCCGACAGATTCGTACGTGGGGAGCAAACCGATCAGCAACGTGCTCGAACCCATGATCATCATGGTCACGACGAGCACGACCCGGCGCCCCACGCGGTCGCCCAAGTAGCCGAAGAAGATGCCGCCGAGGGGTCGGGCGACGAATCCCACGGCGAATGTCGCCAGCGAAGCCAGCAGCGAAGCCAAGGGGGTGGCGGCCGGGAAGAAGAGCTTGTCGAAAGCCAGCACGGCGATCGTCCCGAAGGCCACGAAGTCGTACCACTCGATCGTGGTGCCGGTGAAACCGGAGATGATTGCTCGGCGGAGACTTCGCTTGGCCTCGGCCGTCATGGTTGTCTGACCCGTTTCCATACCGTTCCCTTCCATGCAGGGCCGCACCTGCCGCAGACCGGCTGGTGGGCTGTTTGATCCAGAACGGTCGGCCTTCTCGTGCGTGCTAGCGCACGTTCGGCGCGATCACTCCAACGCCAGCTCTCATGACGACCAAAACGGGCGCAGCTCCGGGATCGAACTCCACCGCTCCCACAGACCTGCCGGAGTAGCACCGTCCAGCAGCGCGCCGACTCGCTCCATCCGCAGCGGGGTCTCCCACACCGACACCTTCAGCGCATCGGCCACCGCGTTGGCGATCGCGGCCATCGGGCCGATCGCCCCGGCCTCGCCCATCCCCTTCATCCCGTGCTCCGTCCACGGCGACGGGGTGCTCAGGTGGTTGACCTCGATGTCGGGCACATCGGTCGTGGTCGGCATCAGGTAGTCGGCGAAGGTCCCGGTCAGCGGTTGGCCCTCGGAGTCGTAGACGACCTCTTCGAGCAGCGCCGAGCCGATGCCCTGGGCAACGCCGCCGTGCACCTGCCCGTCCACCACCATCGGGTTGATCATCGTGCCGCAGTCCTCGGCGACCACGTAGCGGCAGACCCGCACCCGGCCGGTCCGGCGATCCACCTCGACCTCGGCGCCGTGGCAGGCGTTGGAGAAGGTGCCCCGCGGCGGACCGTCGAGGTACACCGTGGCTTCCAGCCCCGGTTCCATTCCCGCTGGTAGATCGTGGATCTTGCGCAAGGACGCGTAGGCGACCTGACCGAGGGACAGCTGCGAAGCCGGGCTGCCGATTACCCGCACCACTCCGTCGACGATCTCGAGGTCTCCGACGTCGCATTCGAGCAGGTGCCCAGCGATGTCGAGGACCTTCTGGCGCACCACCCGGGCGGCTCGCCCCGCTGACGCCCCGCCCAGCGCCGCTCCGCGGCTGCCCCAGGTTCCCATCGCATAAGGGCTGTTCGCGGTGTCACCGTGGATGACGCGGACCTGGTTCAGCGGCACGCCCAGCTCGGTCGCCGCGACCTGCGCCAGGGTCGTCTCCAAGCCCTGGCCGTGGGACTGCATTCCGGTGAAGACCAGCACCCCGCCGTCGGCCCCGACCCGCAGCGTCGTGGACTGGTAGCCCGACTCGATCGGGGTCTGCCGCAACGCGAAGTCGAGGGCTCCGTGCGCGGTCTGCTCGTTGTACAGCGCGAATCCGCGCCCCACGGCTATATCGTCCGAAGTGGACATCGGGCTGTCGAGTTCCTTGGCCACCAGGTCCAGCGTTTCCCGGTAGGAACCGGGGTCGTAGACCAGGCCGGTCGCCGTCGTGTACGGGAACTCCGTGATCACGTTGCGGCGGCGCACGTCCACCGGATCGAGGCCGAGCTCTACCGCGATCTCGTCCATGATCCGTTCCATGGTGAACACCGCGGACGGCCGACCGACGCCCCGATACGTGCCGAGCGGGCACTTGTTGGTGGCCACCGCCATGTCCTCGACCTCGTAGTCCTGGAGGTCGTAGGGACCGGGGAAAACCTTGCCCACCATGCCGGAATCGCTGCCGGCGGTCCACGGGTACACTGAGTACGCGCCAGCGTCCACAATGGCCTGAAGGCGGATCCCGTGCACCTTGCCGGTGTCGTCGACGTGCGCCTCCACCAGGTGCAGGTGGTCCCTGGCGTGGATGCTCGCCATCAGGTGCTCGCTGCGGTCTTCGACCCACTTGACCGGTCGCCCGAGGTGCAGGGCCAGCCAGCACACCAGCACCTCGTCCGGGAACACGTGGCCCTTGACGCCGAACCCGCCGCCGACGTCCGGCGCGACGACCCGCACCGCGCTCTCCGGCATGCCGAGACGTTCGGCGACGACCGTGCGCACCAGGTGCGGCATCTGGGTGGACGACCACAAGGTCACCCCCGAACCATCGGGCTCGGGCACCGCCAAACAACCCCGGTTCTCCAGCGGGACACCGGCCTGCCGGTTGTTGCGGAACACCCGGCGCACCACGCGGCTCGCTCGGGCCTTGGCCGCGGCGAGGTCGCCGAACGTCCGGCGGCGCCTGACGAAGAGGTTCCCGCTCCAAGCCTCGTGCAGCGGGCCGGTTTCGCCTTCGAGCGCCGCGGCGAGGTCGAGCACCGGCGGCAGCTCGTCGATCTCCACTTCGACGAGTTCGGCGGCGTCCTCCACCACGTACGGGTCGGGGTGCAGGACCGCCGCGACCGGTTCGCCGACGAAGCGGACCCGGTCCACGGCCAGCGGCGGCTGGGTCGAGTGCTGCCACGATTCGACGGGAACGTCCGCCGTCACGGCCAGGTCGGGGCAGTCCTCCCCGGTCACCAGGACCGTGCCCTCCGGGGCGGGCTCCCACTCCCCCAGCTGGACGTTGGTCAACCGGCCGTGCGCGACGTTGCTGCGGACGAACCGCAGGTGCAGCATGCCGGGCACCACCAGGTCGTCCAGGTAGCGGCCGGTTCCCGTGGTGTACTTCGCGTCCTCGACGCGGCGGACCCGGGCACCGATCAGGCTCCGAGGTCCTTCCGTGGGCTCAAGCACGGCGCTCCTCCTCGACCCTGCGTTGCGCGCACCTGGCCGCCCGGACGATGTTGACGTATCCGGTGCACCGGCACACGTTCCCGGACAGCTCCTCGCGCAGTTCGTCGTCGCTCAGGTCCGCCGACCGCTCGGCCAGCTCGCTGACCGTCACCACGAACCCGGGGGTGCAGAACCCGCATTGCAGGCCATGCTCTTCGGAGAACGCCTCCTGCACCGGGTGCGGCTTGTCCGCAGTGCCAAGACCCTCCACAGTGGTCACTTCGTGCCCGCTGGCCATCGCGGCGAACATGAGGCAGGAGCGGACCGGGCTGCCGTCGAGCAGCACCGTGCAGGCGCCGCACACGCCGTGCTCGCAGCCGAGGTGCACGCCGTACTTGCCGAGCTCCTGCCGGAGCACGTCGGACAGCAAGCGTCGGGGTTCGACGTCGACCACGTGCTCCGCACCGTTGACGGACAAGGTGATCTTCATGCCGCGCCTCCGCTCCGCTCCAGGGCCTGCCGGGCGGCCCGCACAACCATTTCCTCGACCAGCTTCGACCGGTGTGTGGCCGACGACGCGCCGAGATCGCTGTCGGCCATCCGCGCCGCCACGGCGGAGCGGATGACGTCCCGCAGCTCGGCGAGACCGACGTCCGGCAATGCCGCTTCCACCTCGGCCAATCGCGTGGGAGAACCGGGCACTCCGCACACCGCGACCCTCGCCTGTCCCGCCCGGAGCGTGATCGCGCAGGCCGCCATGGCGAAGTCCCCGGAACGCTCGGCGATCTCGGCGAATCCCCACTTCGTTCCGGACTCCACGGTGCTCCACCTGATGCCCACCACCAGTTCGTGCGGTTCGCACGCGGTCATGTACGGGCCGTGGAAGAACTCGCCCACCGGGACGACCCGCGACCCGTCACCGGACTGCAGCAGCATTTCGGCGTCGCACGCCAACGCCACCAGCGGTAGTTCGGCAGCAGTATCCGCGTGCGCGATGCTGCCGCCGACCGTGCCCCGGTTGCGGATCGCGGCGTGCCCGATGAACGTCGCCGCTTCCGTCAGCAGCGGGTTCGCCCGTCGCAGCACCGGATCAACGCACAGCCTGCGGTGCCGGACCAACGCGCCCGTCGTCACGGTGGTGCCGTCCACCGCGATGTCGTCGAGCGGTAGATCGTTGATGTCGACCAGGAGCGCGGGACGGGCCATGCGCAGGTTCAGCAGCGGGATCAGGCTTTGGCCACCTGAGATCGGCTTGGCCTCATCGCCGTGCTCGGCGAGCAGTTCCAGCGCGTGACCGAGATCTTCGGCCCGCTCGTACTCCAGCGGTGGTGGCTTCACGAGCGCCCTCCGAGACTCCGCATCTAGAACCCCACGCAGACGTTCTTGACCTGCAGGTAAGCTGAAATCGCCTCTAGGCCCTTCTCCCGGCCAAACCCGGAGCGCTTGTACCCGCCGAACGGGAACTCCACATCCAGGCCGGCGCCGAACGAGTTGACCCAGATCTGCCCGGCCCGCAGTTGCTCGGAGCACACCATCGAGGTGGACAGATCCGAGGTGAACACCCCTGCCACCAGGCCGAAGTCGCTGTCGTTGGCGATCCGGATGGCGTCCTCCGTGGACTCGAACGGAATGGCGGTGAAGACCGGCCCGAACACTTCCTCCTGGGCGATCCGCGCGGTGTTGTCCACCCCGACGACCAGCCGCGGGCGGACGAAGTAGCCGTCGCTCAGGTCATCGTCGGCGGGCAATTCCGCCCCGGCCAGCACGGTTCCTTCGGACTCGGCGATCGCGACGAACTCCTCGATGGTGTCCCGCTGCGCCGCGCTCACCACCGGCCCCAGATCGGGGTCGGTCAGCCCGTGGCCGAGAGACATGCCCGCGATCCGCTTGTGCAGCAGCTCGACCACCTGGTCGTGAATCGACTCGTGAACGAGCAGGCGGGTTCCCGCATTACACACCTGACCTGCGTGGGTGTACATGCCCGACACCAGCAGCGGAATGGTGCGGTCGAGGTCGGCATCGGCGAAGACCAGCTGCGGGCTCTTGCCGCCGAGTTCCATCGTCGTCGGGATCGTGTGGGTCGCGGCCGCCTGCATCACCTTGATGCCCGCGGGAACCGAGCCGGTGAAGGTGAGCTGGTCGACGGCGCGGTGGCGGGCCAACCGGTCCCCCACCGACGAACCAGGTCCGGTCACGATGTTGAGCACCCCGGTCGGCAGACCGGCCGCTTCGGCGATGTCGGCGAGAATCGCCAGCGCACCAGGGGTTTCCATGCTCGGCTTGGCCACCACGCTGCATCCCGCGGCCAGCGCCGGGGCGATGCCGCGCACCGCGACCTGCAGCTGGTAGTTCCACGGCACGATGTGCGCGCTGACGCCGATCGGTTCGCGAAGCGTCCAGTCCATCCAGCCGGTGCCCAGCGGGATCTGCGAGCCGTGGATCTTGTCGCAATACCCGCCATAGAACTCGAAGAACCGGGCGGAGCAGTCGACCTCCCAGAACGCGTCGCGCAGCGGCTTGCCGCTGTCCGCGGTGATGAGTCGCGCCAGCTCCTCGCGGCGCCGCAGCAGGCCGTCGGCGATGGCGTGCATGACCTGGCCGCGCTGGTACGGG
The DNA here is from genome assembly GCF_053593195.1 of Saccharopolyspora sp. NPDC002376. Lineage (NCBI taxonomy): Bacteria > Bacillati > Actinomycetota > Actinomycetes > Pseudonocardiales > Pseudonocardiaceae > Saccharopolyspora > Saccharopolyspora sp. NPDC002376. The sequence continues at coordinate 29,483 of NZ_JBSFBZ010000068.1, read as the reverse complement.
CGCAGGCCCCGCCACTTGCCCAACGCGAAGCTGCTGCGCGCCGCCTCGACGGCCGCATCGGCGTCTTCGACGCCCGCGACCGCGAAGGTGGCGGACGGTCGCCCAGTGGCCGGGTCGAGCGACTCCGCCGTGCCGCCCGCACCTGCGTGCAGCCGCTCGCCGTCGATGATCAGTGGGAAGTGCTGGACCGTCATTTCTCCGAACCTCCGTCCTGCGCGCCGGAAACGATCCGCGCGTACGCCTCGGGGTCGGTGGCCCCTTCGGTCGAGATGATCAGCACGGAGGAATCCAGGCCGAGTTCGAGTTCTTCGCGACACGAAGACGCTGCTCCGACGCACAACTCGCGCAAACCGGCCAGGCCGGCAGCGCCGGTCTCGCCCGCGACGACTCCGGCACCGGCCAACGAGCGCATCGCTTGCCGCGCGCTCTCGTCGTCCACCGCGACGAAGGCGTCAATCCCCGTCGACACGTCCGGCCACGCGACCAGCGACGGAGTGTCGCAGTTCAGCCCGGCCATGATCGAATCGTGCGGGCCGGGAATGCTGACCAGCTCACCGGCACGGGCGGATTCCAGGTTGCACGCCGCCGCCAGCGGTTCCACCGCCACCATGCGCGCGCCCCACCGGTCCCGGCAGTTGCGCACCGACGCGGCGGCCAGCGCCCCCACCCCGGCCTGGACCACCATGGTCGACGGCGCGGTGCCACCGGCCTCGCCCAGCTGCTCGTAGACCTCGTCGAAGATCGTCGAGTACCCGTCGATGACCGCGCTGGGCACGTCCTCGTAACCGGGCCACGACGTGTCGGAGATGATCAAGCAGTCCTGGTCCGCCTGCTCCGCCGAGCGCAGCACGGTGTCGCCGTAACCCCCGTCGACGACCTCAACGGACGCTCCTTCGGAGGCGATCGCGTCGATGCGCGCCTGCACCATGTCAGCGGGCACGTAGATCGACGCCTCCAGGCCGAGCAGGCGCGCGATGTGGGCGACTGCCCGGCCGTGGTTGCCGTCGGTCGCAGCGGCGAGGCGCCGCACCTTGCTCGTGCGGGCCACCAGGGCCCCGAGTTCGGCGACGTCAGACCACTCGTCGTCCCCGAACCCCCCGACCTCCTGCAACGCCCGGTAGGTCGCCCAGGACGCGCCGAGGATCTTGAACGACGGCAGACCCATGCGGTTCGACTCGTCCTTCACCCACACCTCGCCCAGCCCGAGCTCCCGGGCGATGCCGTCCGCGCGCACCAGCGGACTCGGGGCGTATCCCAGCAGGCGCCGGTGGAACGACCTGGTCGGGACGGCCCGCCCGCCCTGGTAGCTGCTGGCGTCCTGCAGGTACCACATCGTCATGGCTGCCGCACCGTGATGACGACCGACACCGACTCGCTGTCGCTGTAGTTGTGCGTCGCGTGGTCCTCGAACGGCGCGAACATCACGGCTTCCTGCTCGTGCAGGGTGAACTTCTCGGTGCCGGTGTCGAAGGTCAGCTCGCCCTTGATCACGACGAAGACCTGCGCGTCCTCGGCGTGGTGGTGGCTGTGCCCGCCGCCGCCGGGCGGGCAGTAGGACAGTTGCGTGGTGAAGTTCGCGCCGACGTCGATCGGGACGACGTCGCTGACCGCGAGGCCACCGTAGTGGCCGGGCGGTTCGACTCGGGAAGCGTGCTCGGCACGGAAGACGTGCATGGTGTTGCCTCTCTGTGCGGAGTGGTCGTCAGCGCGAGATGTGCTTCATGTACGGGCTTTCCACCGCGCGGATCGGTACGTGCAGCAGCGCTGGTCGCCTGGTGCTCGTCAGATCGCGCACCGCGGCGCGGATTTCCTCCGGGGTCCGCGCGCTGCGGGCCTGCGCCCCGAGCCCTTCGGCCACCTGGGCCCAATCCCGCGCCGGAAGTCCCAGCTCGACCGAGCCGCCGAAAGCCCGATGCTGCGGCAGGGCGATCGCGCTCCACTGCTCGTCATCGGCGACGACGACGAGCACCGGTGCGTCGTAGCGGGCGGCGGTGTCGAGTTCAGCGACCGCGTAGCCGATTCCGCCGTCACCGACGAAGACGACGGCCGGAGTTCGGTTGATGAGCGCGGCGGAGACGCCGTAGGGGACCTCGGCGCCCAGCGTGCCGCTCTGCCCGGAGCGCAGGTACGAGCCCGCACCGTCGATCTCCAGGGTTTCGTCGGCCCAGAAATCAATGTTGCCGTGGGAGGTCACGAAAGTCGTGCCAGCCGGGACCGCGGCGGCGACGGATTCGACGAGCGTCACCGGGTGCAGCCCCTCGCTGGCCGAGGCCTGTTCCGAGGTGCGTCGGCGATGCGCCGTCCATTCCTCCCGCAACCCGGTCGCCCACGCGGAATCCGGTTGTGCGGGCTTGGTTTCGATGCCGTCGAGGAAAGCATCCGCGGTTGCCACCACGGCCAGGTCGACGCGCCCGTTGCGGCCCAGTCGGCTAGCATCGGGATCGACCTGGATCACCGTGGTGCCAGCACCGATCCCGGCACCGAACTCCAAGTCGAATTCCCAGTGGTGGCCCAGCAGAACCACCACATCAGCTTCCTTGAGCGCTCGGCTGAGGACCGGGTTGCAGGGCACGTATCCCGGTCCGATGCACCGGGGATCGGACTCCGGCACCAGACCGCGCGCCATCCGCAGCGGCGCGAAAACCCCACCGCACTGGTCGAGAAAGCCGGACACCGCTTCCCCGTCGGACGTGCGATAGCAGTCGTCCCCGACCAGCACGAGGGTGCGCGAGGAGTCCGCGAGCGCGTTCGTGACGTCATCGAGGCTGCCTGCCGTCGAGCTGATCGACGCCCCTGGCTGGTACTGGCGGAGCAACCGCTCCGCTTCGATCTCGTCGATCCGCGCGTCGAGCACGTCGACGCCGATCTCCAGGTACACCGGCCCGGGCGTAGGCGCGGTCATTCGACGCCACGCTTCGCCCACATATTCCGGAATCCGCTCGATGTCGCGGATCTCAACCGCCCACTTCGTCGCGCCCCGCATGATCGACAGGGTGTCGGTGGACATCCCGGCGCCCTTGTCGGCCACGGCTCTGGGCGCCCGCCCGCCGACGACCAGCATCGGCACCCCGGCGAGCGACGCGGACACGCAGGGCGTGACCGTGTTGGTGACACCCGGCCCGAGCGTCACGACTGCGACCCCGGGCTGCCGGCGCACGCGATAGCTCGCCTCGGCCATGAAACCCGCCGCGGCTTCGTGCCGCACGTGGTGCAGTTGCGGCGCGCCGCTTGCGCACGCGTCGTACACCGCGTTGATCGGTCCGCCGGACACGGAGAAGATCCGGTCCACGTCCCGGCGCCGTAGCGCTTGAACCAGGAGTTGACCACCAGTAACACTGTCTGCCATGCCGTTTTCGTCTCCTCACGAGGTCCGCACAACGACGATGATCAGTACGCGGACGCCTTCCCGCCGTCGACCGGCAGCACCGCGCCGGTGGTGTAGCCGCAGGAATCAGACACCAGCAGGGCGACGAGATTGGCCAGGTCTTCCGGTCGGCCCATCTTCGCCATCGGCACCTCGTCGACCCAGCGCTGCAATGCCGCTTCCTTGGAAATTCCGCTCCTGCACGCGGTTTGCTTGGCCAGCGCGTCCATTCGCTCCGTCGCAAGTGGACCAGGCGCCACTGTGTTGATCAAGATGTTGTCCACGGCGACCTCGACCGAGAGGGTCTTGGCGTAGCCCATGAGCGCGAGCCTGGTGGCGTTGGACAACACCATTTCGGGTTGCGCGGTGCGAACTCCGATGGTGCCCACGTAAACGATCCGGCCACCACCGGCGGCGCGCATCGCCGGGAGCACCGCCCGGGTCAGCCGAACCGGTACCAGGCAGTTCATCTCGAACGCCTGGTGCCACTGGTCGTCGGTGACCTCATCGCACCGCATCGACGGCGGCCCGGGAGTGCTGACGACCAGCGCGTCGACTCTCCCCCACAACTGAAGGGCCCGGTCGACCAGTTCCTGCGGAACCGTTGGATCGCCGATGTCGCAGGCGACGCTGGATGCGGTGCCGCCGGCTTCTTCGATCTCACCGACCAGCTTGCCCAGAGCCGCACTATCACGGGCCGCGGCCAGCACGTGCATTCCTTCCGCGGCAAGGGTTTCCGCGCAGGCGCGGCCTAGCCCCCTGCTCGCCGCGGTCACGATGGCCGCCTTGCCCTGAACGCCAAGATCCACGGTCGCTCCCAGATTGCATCAGCGCAATATGTTACTTGCATCTTAGCTGTGCCCACCCAGCCGAACAAGAGGTATTCCCCGACGACCCAACGGTCCTCACCGCTCCAAAGTGGACCAGTCCAAGCGATCGCCAAACCCCGCCGCTCACCGAACAGCGGCTACCGGACCACGCTGGAAGCAAGCGATCGCAAGCAACGCGACGTCACCGGGACAACTCAGGGTTCACTCGACAACCAAGCTTGGCAAGCCAGCCAATTGGACCGCCGCACGCTGGAAGAGATGTCCGAATCGGCCAGGCCAACGACGCCCTCCAGAACAACACGGGCCACCTGTCACAGTCGAAGCTTCAGGGCCCTTGCAGGACGCCAGGACTGGATTCGTCCCACGTGGATCGGGGTGGCGGTTTCGCGCGAAACCGCCACCCACCACGCCTGCGAACCGCCGGTTCCACACGAAACCGACCGAGCGGCAGCACTGGTGGTCGTGAGTGGTAAACCGGGTTAGAACCCGGTTTACCACTCACGACCCCGATACCGCAGTTTTGGACCGCGCTGTCGGAAGCTCCGCGGTCATGCCCGCTTTCTGCAACTCCTCCGCATGCGAATGCAGCGGAAGATCCCGCACAGCTGGAACTCGACGTCGTTTCGACCCCGTCGCGTCGGACCTGGTCGACTCACCGAAGCAGCGAAACCCGCTGCCCCACGCGACCGGCTCCGACGTCAGCGCTCTTCGAGCCAGTCTTCCAGGGCCCGGACGCGGATCGAGTCGATGTGCTGCTCCATGAGGGAACGTGCTTTCGCCGGATCTCCCTCGGCGAGCGCTTCAACGATCGCCAGGTGCTCCTCGTGGATGAGGTCCGGCCGGGGGTTGCCGACTCCTGCGTACTGGATCCGGCGCACGTCGTTGTAGACGTCCTCGAAGATCGAGAGCAGGCGGGCGCTGCCCGAGGCCACGACGATCTCCCGGTGGAAGTCGTGCGCGTAGTCGTCGTACTCGAGGCTCATCTTCTCCAGCTGAGCCGGGCGCGCTTCCCGGAGGTGCTCCAGCTGCTCGGGAGAGATCCGCTTGGCGGCGAGCTCGGCGGCGGCGCTCTCGATGACCTTGCGCACCATGTAGACGTCGTGCACGTCGCCGGGTTCGATGCCCTTGACCAGGTAGCCCTTGAATGCGATCGCAGTGACCAGGCCCTGTCGTTCGAGCAGCCCGAGCGCCTCGCGGACGGGAGTTCGCGACACCCCGTACCGTTCCGCCAGCTCGGTCAGCTGCAGCAGCGTTCCCGGGCGCACCTTCACCTGGATGATGTCCTCGAGGATCAGGCGGCGCACGTGCTCGACCAGCGATTCGCCCCGGCTGCTGCGGGTCTTGCGCCCGTCCACCTTGGCGCGCTGATCCTTCGACTTCCCAGCCGTTCCCATACTTCCTCTTGCTAGTATTGTCCAACTGGTATTACGACTAATATACCGGTTCTCCCACCCCGCTCCTAGTCAGGGGGATCGTGGCTCCGGGGCGCGCAGCCGAAAGCGGATCCGCTGCCCGGGCCGGGCCTGCGCAGCCCGGTCGACGTCCTTCGCCAGCACGACGGCGATCACCGGATAACCGCCGGTCACCGGGTGATCTGCCAGGAACAGCGTCGGCCGCCCATGCGGCGGGCACTGGATCGCCCCCAGCACGGTGCCTTCACTGGGCAGCTCCTCGGTACGGACCCGCCGCATTTCCGGTCCCGCTAGCCGCATTCCGATGCGGTTGCTGTCCGCAGTGACCTCGAAGGGTTCTCGCAGCAGCAGTTCCAGCGCGCTTTCGTCGAACCAGTCGTCCCGGGGACCAGCGGCGACCGTGAGCACGAGGTCGCTGTCCGGAATCGGCGCGACCGGCGCGACGTCAACGCTGGGAAAGGGATTCTGCGCATGCCCGACCGGAAGCTCGGTCCCGGCGCACAGCGGCGGCGGCCCGAGTCCAGCGAGGACATCAGTGGATCGCGAACCCAGCACCGGCGCAACGTCGATGCCACCGCGCACCGCGAGATAGCTGCGCAGGCCCCGTTCGGCGACGCCCATCCGCAACACCGCGCCGGGCCCCATACGCAGCACCGCATTCATGCCCGCACCGCGATCGTCCAAAGTGATCGCGCAGGGCGCTCCGGTCACCGCGACGGTGAGATTTCGCTGCGCCTGAAAGGAAAGCCCGCCGAACGTGACCTCCAGGCCCGCGGCTCCCTCGTCGTTGCCGACCAGGCGGTTCGCGAGCCGGAGCGACCCCCGGTCCGCCGCGCCGGAGATTCCGACGCCGATCCCGGCCAGCCCCGGCCGACCGAGGTCCTGCACCGTGGTGAACGTGCCGGGGTCGACGACCACCAGCCCGGCCGACCTTCCGCTGTTCATGGGTCGACCTCCTCGAACCGCACCCGCACGCCGGGCCGCAGCAAGGCGGGCGGATCCCGATCGATGTTCCACATCTGCTTCTCGGTGTGCCCCAGCAACCGCCACCCGCCTGGCGATTCACGGGGATAGACACCGGTGAACAGTCCGGCGAGCCCGACCGCGCCGGCCGGGACCTTCGTCCGCGACTCGGCGTTGCGCGGTACCTGCAACCGGCCGTCACCGCCGACGAGGTAGCCGAACCCCGGGGCGAAGCCGCCGAAGGCCACCGTCCACTCGGTCGCGGTGTGCGCCTCGATCACGCCCCGGACCGTGAGACCGGTCCGGTCCGCGATGTCTGCGAGGTCCGCCCCGTCGTAGATGACCGGCACCCGAAGCAGGCCGCCATCCCGGCGACGGCCCGCCACCGGACGGGCCGCCCGAACCGCCTGCTCCACCTCATCCACGTCCACGCGCACGGGATCCAGCCGCAACAACAAGGTTCGCGCGGCTGGCACCACGTCGATCACGCCGTCCGGCAGCTGGCCGACGAGCGCGTCATAGAGCTGCGACACCGCGTCGAGGTCGTCGAGTTCGACCAGCAAACCCGAATCGGCGCACCTCAGCACCCGCATCGAACCGCTCACGACAGCGGGACGAGGTCAGCTCCCGCCGCTTCGAGCGCCTCCCGCGTGGCCCGGGCGATCTCCACTGAGCCAGGCGTGTCCGAGTGCACGAGCAGCGCCTGAGCCGTGATCGGGATGGTCGCCCCGTCCAGCGAGGTGATCTTGCGGTCGAAGACCATCCGTACAGCCCGTTCCGCGGCAGCCTGCGGGTCGGTGACCATCGCGTTGGGTTGCGTCCGCGGCACCAACAGCCCTTCGGAGGTGTAGGCGCGATCGACGAATGCCTCGGCGACGGTCGCGATACCGGCCTCCTCCGCCAGCCGCCACGTCTCGGTGCCCACCTGGCACAGCAGCGGGAGGTCCGGGTTGAACAGCCGGGTGGCCGCGACGATCGCCGCGGCGTGTTCGGTGTCCTTGGCCGCGACGTTGTAGAGGGCACCGTGCGCCCGGATGTAGGACACCTCCGTCCCGGCAGCGCGGGCGAAGCCCTCCAACGCACCCATCTGGTAGAGCAGGTCGTTGACCAGGGTCTCCCGCTCGACGGCGACGTAGCGACGACCGAATCCGGGGAAGTCGCGATAGCTGACCTGGGCGCCGATGGCCACCCCGTTGCGGGCGGAGACCTCGCACGTGCGGCGCATGATGTCGGGGTCCCCAGCGTGGAAGCCGCACGCCACGTTTGCACTCGTCACCACGTTCAGCAGCGCCTCGTCATCGGCGATGACCCACAGGCCGAACCCCTCACCGACGTCAGTGGTCAGCGAAATCTTCGGCGCCGTGGCGCTCTGCTCGCTCATCTTTTCGGGCCTCCTCATAGGAAGGACGGACGGGACAACGGCGTGCCCGCGCCAACAAGGAAAGACACTCAAAATCCTAGTAACATGTTGCCCGTATGACGCTAGGGCACCCCGCGCTGATCGTCAATTACCCAACGCGCTAAAGCGATTCCGTGAAGGCCCCGACCATCAGATCATCCGTGGCGGTCGCGCAGGATCACGCAGAGGATCTCGGCGCGCTCGCCGCCCTGCGCGGCGACCCGGTGCGGGGAGATGCCGGGGAAGTTCAGGGCATCACCGGCGTTGAGCTCGTACGTCTCGAACCCGACCTCCACGATGACCCGGCCGCGCTGCACGAAGATGAACTCCGACCAGGATGCCGGACGAGCTGATCGAGCTCGTCGTCCGGGCCCGCCGGGTCCTGCTCGATGCACATGAAGTCCACGCCGGGCGTGCCCTCGTCGGCCAGCCGGCGCCAGGTGATCCCGTTGGCGAGCGAGAGCTCCTTCTGCTCGGACATCAGCAAACGATCACTCAAAATCCACACCGGCATACAAAAAAGCCCGTTGACCTGCACTTACGTGCTGATCAACGGGCTCCTCAGACCGTCGGGACGGCGGGATTCGAACCCACGCCCCCTTGACCCCCAGCAGCGGCATGCTCAAGCTCATTCTTCGAGGTCGCTTCCCAGCGCACTCAGCGAAGTAAAGGAGTCCATCAACTCGGCACCTGTTGGAGGTTGCTTCCAGGTGACGCGATGGAGGTACCGAGCAGAGGCTCCCTCGGCCACCGTTTGCTGCGGAGCCCGAGGGCACAAGGAGACCGCAGCCTAGCCAACGGAGGTTAGCCCGGAAACCCTCCCGGGGCTCGCGCGCAGCACCGTGTCCCCATGCTGTTCAACGCCTTCAACTACGAAATACGGTTCGTCAGTACAGGCAGTCGCATCGAGACAGCGACTGCGGCGGGCGGTTGGCGAGCATGGCGAGGCGGCGCCGGACCTCGTAGGCGGCGATGTCGTCGATTCTGCAAAGGAGAGAAACTGTAGACCGTTTCGAGCGGCCCAGCAACGAAGATCGACAACTCACCCAGCAAAACATGATCGGGTTTGCGTTGATGTGGGAGCGAACCTGTTCGATATTCGATGCGACGCCGAGGATTTCCAGGTCCTTGGCATCGATGCGACCGTCGTGGTTGAACTCCGCAACAATGTCCGGTGCATCGTCGTAGACGCCGTTCTGGTCGAGATCGTCGACGACGGACACGGTCGGTGTGGTGTCAACACCCTTGTCCGCGATGGCATCGTCGACGATCCAGGTGTCCCAGACCTCGGTCCGGTCGTCAGCACGGTCGGTGAGGCCGGTGAGGTTGAACAGCTTGGCCGGGTTCGTGCCGGGGCCGGCGAATTTCCGCTCTGGGTTTGTGATCGTGGAGGAAGTGAGGAAGACCAGACCCGGCAGGCGGTCGTCCTTGCCTGGGGAGAACGTCCCGGGAACGGGGGTACGTTGTTGTGGTCGGCGGGTCCGGTGAGCTGAAGGCCGCTGAGTCCGGCGCGTGCCGGGCCGTTCTGGCCACGGAAATCGACCGCGAGGTCAATGAACCAGCCTCGGCCGGAGGCGCCCGCGTTGTCTCCGTTTCCTGGGTGCGAACACCTCGACCTTCGCGTCCGAGGCGGTGTCCGTTGTTTGACGTCCTTCCGGGACGCGCGTCCTCGTCTGAACAAGCCCTTGCGCATGCACTGCTCCCTCGTCGGAGTTCCGTCTCGATGCCCCGTGCGACAGCAGCAGCGCGAAAGTTCACCACGAACCGAAATCGGGTCGTGAATGCACAGTCGGGTGCCCGCCTATGCACCCACGGCCGCTCGCGGGGACTCAGTAGATCGAGTCGTGGAACTGCACCTCTGCGCGCAGCATGCCGGTGAACCAGTCGTGCAACTGCTCGTCCGGCACCGTGCGGGGCAGGTCGTCGATCTCAGCGGCGAGAGCGTCGACTTGGGTGGTGAACGGCGCGCGAGCGTGCAGAGCGACCCAGTCGGCGATCAGTCCCGCGGGCGGGGCGACCGCGCGAGCACACCACGTGCGGTAGAGGTGTTCGGCCGCGAACATCGCGGTCACCACGGCCGCGTATCCCCCGGCTTCTGCGGCCGCAAGTGCGAACGTCGACAGCTGGTTCGCGCGACTGAGTGCGGCCTCGTCTATTCGAGCCGCCACCGGCCACGACTCCCGCGCCGTCTGGAAGTACTCGGTTTGCTCCGTGGTCAGACCGTGCAGTGCCCTGGCGTGCCGCTGCGTCGCCGCCCACGACGGTGCTCGCCACACCGCAATCCCATGCAGCCGACACGCACTCGCCACGAAAGACTCCTCGATCTGCAGGTAGTTCGCGTAAGCCTCCTCGCCGATGGTGCCGTCGGAGACCTCGCGGATGAACCGCACGTCGAGCGCTTCGGCGAGGGCCTGTGCGCCCGCCTCGACGAGTCGGGCCGATCGCGTCACCCGGCCAACCATTCGATCAGCCCGCCGAAGAGCTGGCCGTAGCCGGACCAGTCCTGGCAGAAGGCGGTCGGCGCCCAGTGCGGCGAGCAGTCCGAGGTGAATGCCGCCGATCGCCCGTTCCCGTGCTCTCCGACGACCAGCAGCGGGTCGCCGTTGATGGTGGCCAACGTCGTGGCGCCCGGCCGGGCCGTCACCCGGTTGTAGCCGAGCAGATGCGGCCACGGCGCGTCGTCGAGCCCGCTGAGCACCGCGTGATCGGGAACGTCGACGGCGGCCTGCGCTCCGGCGGGCAGTTCCACCCGGTCGTCCTCGGCGAGCAGTTCGACGGGCAGGACGTCGTGCAGCACGGTGCCGCGGTAAGCGGCCTTCGCTTCGAACCCGGTGAACGAGAGGTAGCCGCCGATCATCAGCAGTCCACCGCCGCCGCCAACCCACGAGCGCAGGGCCGCCAGCCGGTCCGCGCCTCGCCGGGCTTGTTCGAAAACCGCTGGGGCGAGCTGGATGGAGTTGGCCCCGATGTCGGAGAGGACCACGACGTCGTACTGCGACAGTTCCCGCTCGTCGTCCGGGAACTCCGCTGGCACCAGGTGCGCTGGCAGGTGCCACACCTCGTGTCCGCGCACTTCGAGAGCCCGCCGCAGCTGCTCGACACCGACCTCGTAGGAGGTGGTGGCGAAGGTTTCCATTCCCTTGATGTGAGTGGAATGGGTGATCCAACTCTCGCCTGCGATCAGGACGCGGCTCACGAGAACTCCTTTCGATCGGCCGCGGACTCGAACAGCCGGGCCGGGTTGGTTCGCAGCAGATCTGCTGCGGTTCGCTCGGGAACGCCCTGCTCGACGAGCCGCCGGATGAACAACTGGGGCACGTAGCAGAACCCGTTGCCCCCGTAGGCGGTCAACATGCTCTTGAGGAACACGTCGTGGCTGAGCAGGAGCTGATCGGCGTGCCCGCGCCGGACGAGTTCGCCGCTCGCGACGGCGGTCTGCTCGGGCGCGGGTGACTGCCCCTCACCGGGGTAGCGGAACGGCATGCCGATCATGTCGAACTCGAGCCGGACACCGCGGTCCGCCAACGAGTTCTGGTAGTCCGGGTCGGCGGCGGAGGGATCCATGTGGCAGAGCACGACCGCACCGGGAGGCACGCCGTACTCGCCGAGGACGATGTCCAGCACCTGGTGGCCGCGGCGCTGCCACCCCGGGAGGTGGACGTAGAGCGGTACGCCGGTGTCCCGCTGCGCCCTGGCTGCTGCCCGCAGCGCCTTCTCCTCGTCGGCGGTGAAGTCCGGGGAGACGCCGATCTCGCCGATCACGCCGGGTCTGATCGCGGTTGCGCCCACCCCCGTGGCAAATTCGCCGGTCAGCTCCGCGGCCAGCTCCCGCTCCCCCGTCGAGGACAGCTGACCGGGGTGGAACCGCTGCAGGTACCACCCGGAACCCATGACGATCTGCAGCCCGGTGCGTTCGGCGAACATCCGCAACCGCTCCGGGTCGCGGCCGATCCCGGCCGGCGTGACGTCCACGATGGACGATCCGCCGGCAGCGACGAAGGCCGCGAGGTCGGCGAGTACGACATCAGGCTCGTCCAGGACGCAGTGGTCGAGGCACGAGTAGGGCTGCTCCCGCAACAACCACGCGATGTCCGCCGAGGTCTTGGCCTCCCGGAGGAACCGCAGGTCGGGATCGGTCGGCTCGACGACCGCCGACCGGATGTCGTTGACCAGGTGCTCGTGGATGAGCGTGAGCCCGAGCTCGGAACTCGGCACCGGACCGGTGACCGTCATGACCTCGGTGCTCACGATCGGCTCGCCAGGTGCCCGACGAGCTGCCCCAGGCTCCGCCCGCGCAGGTTGATCCAGATCGCGACGATGAGCACCAGCCCGGTCACGATCGGGGTGAGGAACGGGCTCACCCCGAGCAGCGTCAGCCCGTTGGCGATCATCCCGGTGATCAGGGCACCGACGATGGTGCCGGTGATGGTGCCCCGGCCGCCGAAGAGGTTGGTGCCGCCGAGCACGACGGCGGCGATCACGGTGAGTTCGAAGCCTTCGCCCGAGTTCGCCGACCCCGAACCCAGCCGGGCAGCGGTGAGGATTCCCGCGGCCCCGGCGGCGAGCCCGGTGAGCATCAGGGCGATCATCTTGATCCGGTTGGTGTTCACCCCGGCCCGGCGCACCGACTCCTCCTGCGAGCCGATCCCGGTGATGTGGTTGCCGAATCGGGTCTTGGCCAGCAGTACGACGCCGATCACGACGACCAGCAGGGCGATCCAGGCCAGCGCGGAGAAGCCGAGGAACTTGGCCTCTCCGATGCGCGCGACGAACAACCGCTTGTCGATCGGGACTGAGAAGCCCTGCGTGGACAGCTGAGCGAGGCCACGGATCGCCGACATGGCGGCCAGCGTGACGATGAACGGCGGGATCTTCTGGTACGCCGAGAGCCAGCCGTTGACCGCACCCCAGAACAGCCCCGCGGCCAGCCCGATCACGATCACGATCGAGGAGTCCCAGCCCGCTTCCAGCAGCAGCGCGGTGGTGGCGGCGACGAAAGCGAGGGTGGAACCGACCGAGAGGTCGATCTGGCCGGTGGTGATCACAAACGTCATCGCCACGGCGACGATCAGTGTGATGGCGACCTGGGTCGCCAGGTTCGACAGGTTGTCGAAGGTGAGGAAGTTGGGCGCGGCAAACCCGAATCCCAGGAACAGCATGACGGTGACGCCGAACATCGCCAACGTCGCCTTGTTCGTCCGCTGCCACCAGGACGGGGTGTCGGCGGTGACCGCTCGTGGTGCCGTCTCGGCGTGCGCGCTCATGCTTGCGGCACCTCCTCGGTGTTGGATCTGGTGATCATGGCCACGAGCCGCTCGACGTCGAGCTCGGACACCGGCGCGTCCTCCACGCTGCGGCCCTCGTACATGACGGTGATGCGGTCGCAGACCTCGAACAGGTCCTGCAGGCGGTGGGTGATCAGGATGACGCCGACGCCCCGGCTGGCGACGTCGCGGATCATCGCCAGCACCGAGCGGACTTCGGCGACGGCGAGCGCGGCCGTCGGCTCGTCCAGGATCAGCACGGCAGGGTCGAACGACACCGCTCGGGCGATCGCGACGGCCTGGCGCTGGCCGCCGGAGAGCTCGCCGATCTCCTGGTAGGTCGACTTGACCCGCACGTGCAGGTTCGACAGCGTCTCGGCCGCCTGCCGGTGCATCGCGTGCCGGTCCAGGAACGGACCGCGCCGGGGCTCCCGGCCCAGGAACAGGTTGCTCGCGACGTCGAGGCTGTCGCACAGCGCGAGGTCCTGGTAGAGGATGCCGACCTTCTCCCGCTGGGCGTCGGCCGGGCTGGCGAACCGGACCGGGCGGCCGTTCACGGTGATCTCGCCGTCGTCGTGCTGGAGCGCCCCGGCGAGCACCTTCATCAGGGTCGACTTCCCGGCGCCGTTGTCGCCGACGAGCCCGAGCACCTCCCCCGGCCGCAAGGTCAGGTCCACGCCGCGCAGCGAGCGGACCGCGCCGAAGGATTTGGTGATTCCGCGGAGTTCGACCAACGTGTCCTGTGCCATCAGCGCTCCATGTAGTAGAGGTATTGGCCGACGTTGTCGGGCGTGACGATCTGGGTCGGCACCGGGATGTCGCGCGGCACCGGGCGACCGCAGGCGAGGTCGATGGCCGCGGTCATCGAGTCGTAGCCGAACTGGAAGGTGTTCTGCTGCACGACCGCCTTGATCCAGCCCGCCCGCAGTCCGTCCATGGCTTGCGCGGACAGGTCCCAGCCGACGACCGTGATCTGGTCGGTCCGGCCCTGGCTGCCGACAGCGGCGGCCAGGCCGATCAAAGCGGGTTCTCCGGTGGCGTAGGCGTAGGGCAGGTTCGGGTTGCCGGTGAGCAGGTTCTCGGCCACGGCCTGCGCGTTCTCCTGCACGTTGCGGCCGTCGACGACGGTGCCGATGCGCATCTCGTGCGCGGTGACCTCGTCGGTGAAGCCCTTCTGCCGCTCCAACTGGATCGTGCTGTTGAGCGCGCTGACGACGCCGATCTCGCCGTGACCGCCGGAGATGCCGAGCAGCGTCTCGGCGAGCTGCTTGCCGCCTTCCGCGTTGGCCGTCCCGACCTGGGCGGCCACCGCGGGGTCATCGACCGTCGCGTCGACCGCGACGACCGGCACACCGGCGGCGCCGGCCCGGCGGATCGCGGGCTTGACCCCGTCGGTGTCGACCGCGTCGACGATGACGGCGTCGTAGCCATTGGCCACCAGGTCGTCGATCGCGTTGGCCTGGGCCGTGGAGTCGTCGTTGCCGTTAACGATCTGGACTTGCACCCCGGCCTGATCGGCCACCCGCTGCGCGCCGGTGTTGATCTGGTTGAAGAACAGCGCCTGCAAGTTGATCGGGACGATGCCGATCTTCGGCGCTCGACCGTCCACAGTGCACGATTGCGGGATCCGCGCGGGCGGCGGTGGGCCCTGCATTGCGGCGCGCTGCTCGGCCGCTTGCTGCTGCCGCACCGCCGTGTCGCAGCCACCGAGCGCGATGACGAGTGCGAGCGAGACGAGAGCCGTGCACCTTCGTCTCATCTGGGTCTCCTTATTGCCGGGTTCGGGTTGGCCAGTCCGGTCAGATGTTCGGCAACGGCGTCCCGGCTGGGCAAGCCGGCTCGGGCCCCTGGCTTGGTGCAGGACAGGCCTGCCGCGGTGGCGGCGAAGCGTGCGGCTTGCTCAGGAGCGGCACCACGTTCGAGTTCTGCGGCGTAGGCCCCGACGAAGCAGTCACCGGCGCCAGTGGCGTCGACCGCCGACACCCGCAGTGCGGCACCCTCCTGCCGGGTTCCATCCGGCGCGTACATCCGCCAGCCGCGTGCGCCGTCGGTGATCACGAGGTGGGTCGAGGTCTGGATCGCCGCCCGCGCCAGTTCGGTGTCATCGCCGAGAAGTTCACGTGCGAGGACGCGCCCGGCGACGACGTGGTCGGCGGCGTCGAGCGCAGCCCGCGCGCCGTCGGCTCGGACGCAGCCGTCGAGATCGACGATCGTGCGCACGCCCCGCAATGCCGCCACGGCCCGTGGGAAGCGATACCCGTCGAGGTAGAGCCAGGAGTTGTCGCATGCTGCGGTGCGCGCGGCGACCTCCGCCAGGTGTCCTTCGGTTATCGCGTCGTCCTGGCTGATGATCGACCGCTCGCCGTCGGGCGTCACGAGGACGACCGAGGTCGTGAGCTGCCCGGTGCGAGCCGTCCACGCGACGTCCACACCATCGGCGACGAGCGCGGCCAGGAACGCATCGCTCAACGGGTCGTCGCCCACGACCCCGGCGAACCGAACATCGGCACCCACCCGCGCAGCGGCCACGGCGGCGTTCGCCGCCATCCCGCCGTCACCCCGGACGATCGCGGTGGCTTGCACCCGGCTGCCCGCCGCTGGCAGCGCGGGAACGCTGATCGCGAGATCGCTATTGGCATATCCGCAGAAGGTGATCACGGCAGTTCCGCCCCGGCTTTGCTCGCTGCGGCAGTCAGTTCGCGCACCTTCGCCGGGTCCACCCTGCCCCACCAACGCCCGTTGTCCTTCAGCGAGGAAGCCACGATCACCCCGTCGCAGGCCGGTAGCAGCTCGCCGATGTTGGCCGCGGTGATGCCCGAGCCGATCAACACCGGCAACCGGGTGTGCTCCTTGATGCCCGCCACCTCGTCGAGCGCCGCCGCGTCACCGGTGCGCGACCCGGTGGCAATCAGCACGTCGGCGTCGAAGAACTCCGCGTCCTCGGTCTGCTCCGCCAGAGTCCGGTCGGCGACGATGGCGTGCGCACCGTGTTTGACGTGCACGTCGGCGAACACCTTGATCGGGTTCGCGCCGATCCGGCTGCGGTACCGGGTGGCCCGCGCCGCCTGCCCCTCGATGAAGCCCTCGTTGGCGATGTAGGCGTTGGCCCACTGGTTCACCCGGACGAATCCGGCTCCGCCGGACCACGCCGAAGCGATCGAGCACTCCGCGGCGTTGGACAGCGCTCACACCGACGGTTCGCTCGGCCGCGTCGCGGACCCGCGCCGTGACCACCGCCATCGCAGCGGCGGTCTCGTAGCCGTGTTCGCCGGGTTTGAGGAACGGGATGTCCCAGTGGTTCTCCACGATCACCCCGTGGCAGCCGCCGTCGAGGTAGGCGCGCGCCTCCTCGACTGCGAAGGTCGAGATCTCGTCGAGGGCTGACCGGCGTAGTGCGGGCTGCCAGGCAGGGCCGGCAGGTGGACGACCCCGATTACGACCTTCGTCGTGCCGAACAGCTCCGCCACGGCGTTCGACTTCGGGGGGAACACCCCGGGAGGGGTTGGCGTCATCGGACACTCCGTAAGAGACGTTGGCTGTCGACAAGAAAAAATGTAATCGATTGCATCGAGATGAGGGTGTACGCTATGGATCAAATCGTTGGCCGTCAAGGGATAATTTCCCTGGATCGTGACACCTCGATTGTTGATTTCGTTAAAGAGAGGTAAACGTTTGCATGGGGTGACCATCGCCGATGTCGCGGAACGGGCCGGGGTGTCCACCGCGACCGTCTCCCGCGCGCTGACCGGTTCCCGACCGGTCGCCGCCGAGACGGTCCGCCGGGTGCAGCGCGCCGCGGCGGAGCTCGGGTACTCGGTGAACTCGATCGGCCGGGCGCTGCGCAGCAACCGCACCGACACCATCGGCATGGTCGTGCCGAGCATCTCGAACCCGTTCTTCACCTCGCTGGTGGAGAACGTCGAACACGCCCTCGGCGGCTCGGGCAAGCAGCTGTTCCTCTGCGACGCCCGTTCGGATCCGACGATCGAGGCCGAGCGGCTACGATCCCTGGTCGCCCGCAACGTCGACGGGATCATCGTCAGCCCCACGCACGGCGTCGACAGCTCGCCCGCGGTACTCGAAGCAGCCCGAGCCGTTCCGCTGGTCCAACTGGACCGCTACGTCCGCGGGACCAGCACCGACTGGGTGGGGGTGGACGACGTCGCGGCCATGCGGCTGGTGGTCGATCACGTGCACGCGGCGGGAGCGCGCTCCGCAGCGTACGTCGGGTCGCTGCTGACGAATTCGTCCACGGAGCGGCGGTTGGCGGGCTTCCAGCAGCGAGCCGAGGCATTGCGGATGACCGTGTACGAAGACTGGATACTGCTCGGCGAGTACAGCATCGCCTGGGGCGAGGAGTCATTGGCGCGGTTGGCCGGCGGCGGTCGGATGCCCGACGTGATCGTGTGCGCCGACGACCTGATCGCACTCGGCGTGACCCGGGCATGCCGAACACACGCCATCAAGGTGCCCGACGACGTCCAGGTCACCGGTTACGACAACATCGAGTTCGCCCGTCTCGGCGAGCCGCCGCTGACCACAGTGGACCAGCCCAGGAAGAAGATCGCCGCTGAGGCGGTCCGATTGCTCGCAGCGGCGGACGGATCCGAAGCCGCCGAGCCCTTGGCGCACATCGCGCTGGTCCCGAACCTGGTCGTCCGGGAGAGCACCCGCGAAGTTCCCGACCACGAATGACCCAGCTGCAAATACGACCTAGGGGTACCGGCGTATCCACGGCGAACTCGCCCTCCTCAATATCAAGGTCGCTCCCTCCACGGTCTGGGAGATCCTCAACTCGCCAGGCTGGGGATCACCCCTGCCCACTACCCAAAACCAGACCCGCCGACGCCGACGGTCCGCTTTGGTCGGTTTGCTGCCCGTCGCGCGCAGCCATGCGGGACTCGCCCGCACCGCCGAGAATCGGGATTGCGATTGGCCCCGACCAGACGGAAGCGTCGATGTCGTTGCACCACCAGGCCAAGCGGCACGAACCCGTGGCGTTGTCCCGGAATCCGCTCTACTGGTAATTCGACTAATGATCTTTCGGTATTTGGGTGATCTTGGTTATAGGTGGAGGTCGGTGTGGTCGAGGAAGGCGAAGCAGAGCTGGTAGCTGCTGTCGATGCGGTCCAGTCCGGTCTGTGTGGCGGTGTCGGCTTCGTCGATGGTCTCGGGGCAGAGGTTGGCCGGCTCGGCTGCTTTGATGTTGCCCCACGCCATTTCCACCGGGTTGAGCTCAGGTGCGTAGGCGGGCAGGCGCTCGACGTGCAGCCAGTGTCGTTGGGTGGCCGGCCAGGCTTTCATGTCTTTGGAGCGGTGGGCGGACAGGCCGTCCCAGATCAAGGTCACCGGTTCGCCGTCGAGGTGGTCGTGCAGGTCGGTGAGGAACTCGATCAGCGAGGTGGTGTTGTAGCTGGCGTGTTTGGTCTGGAACACCAACGCGGCCTGGCTGCGGTCGGGACGGTAGGCCAGGGCCGCGGACATCGACATGCGAGTCCAGCTAAACCGGTGCCGCAGCACCGGGGTCTGGCCCCGCGGCGCCCAGGTCGCTCTCACTGCTGGCAGCAGTGAGGATCCACTTTCGTCCTGGAAGCAGATCCAGGCCCCTCGGAGTCGGGCCCCTTTTTTATCCGTGGCCACTCGGTTTTGACCCACTCCTCGATCGTGGCCTCGTCGCGCTCGGCGGCTCGCCGCGCCGGGCGCTGGCGGCTCCAGCCCAGTCGATCACGCAAGATCGTCCAGGTCTGCGTCACCGAATACCGCACGCCGGTCACTCGCTCGATCACCTCACTCACCCGCGCAAGTGTCCACATCTCCGTCGCGAACCCGTTGGCGCGTGGGCCTTTGCTCAACTCCGCCTCGACCTCGACCAGTTGCTCGTCGGAGAGCTTGCGCATCCGCCCAGCACGGCCAGCGCCCGCCAGTGCCTCGCGGCCACCGGTCGACCACGCCCGGTGCCACTTCGATGCGGTTTGCTGCGACACTGCACTTGCCGATAATCTCATCCGCTCTGGTGAGACGCGGCGGACACAGCGTAGGTGTAGGCCGACCGCAGTCGCTCGAGGGGACGCTTTCGCGCTGTCGAGCACCACGGCATGCTGATCGACTGTGTTGTTGCGACTGGCCTATCTGGGTGTGACGAATGCATTCGCCATGCTGCGCCTGCTGCCGATGAGCGACCGGGACAAGGACGTCGAGATCCTCGCCTTGCGCCATCAGATCACGGTGCTGGAACGTCAAATCGGTCAAGCGAGAGTGCGGTTCACCCCAGCTGATCGAGCGTTTATGGCGGCGCTACTGCACCAGCTGCCACGGAATCTGCTGCGCAGGCTGCGGTTGCTGGTCCAACCGGACACGGTGCTGCGCTGGCACCGCGACCTTGCCCTTGCCGACAACCTCATCCGCCCTGGTGAGACGCGGCGGGCACGGCGTACGGACTTGGGGCTCGGTGATGGCGACCCGCTCGAACTCCAACTCCGCACTCCTGGCGGCGGCGAACTCTTTGACGTTCTCAGAGAGTGCGGTGAACATCCAGATCCCGCTGGGATCCAGGTCGCCGAGGTTGTCCTTGCCGCTAACCTCATCCGTCCTGGTGCGAAGCGGTAGGCAGCACGTCCGGGTAGGTCGACCGTAGTCGCTCGAACAGACGCTTTCGCTGCGGTCGAGCGCCACGGCATGGTGATCGACTGTGCTGCTGCGACTGGCCTACCTGGGTATGACGAATGCGTTCGCCATGCTGCGCCTGCTGCCGATGAACGACCGCGACAAGGACGTCGAGATCCTCGCCTGGCGCCATCAGATCACGGTGCTGGAGCGGCAACTCGGTCAAGAGAGGGTGCGGTTCACCCCAGCTGATCGAGCGTTCATGGCGGCGCTACTGCACCGGCTGCCACGAAACATGCTGCGCAGGCTGCGGCTGCTGGTACGACCGGACACGGTTCTTCGCTGGCACCGCGACCTGGTCGCGCGCCGCCATGCGACCGTTTCCAAGCCGAAGCGCCCCGGTCGGCCACGGACCGTGCGCTCCATCCGGGCTTTGGTGCTGCGCCTGGCAAAGGAGAATCCCAGCTGGGGGTCCGCCGGTTGCACGGTGAGCTGCTCGTCCTGGGAGTGAAAGTGGCCGCCTCGACCGTCTGGGAAATCTTGTAAACAGCAGGGATCGACCCGGCACCCGAACGAAACTCCAGCACCTGGGCCGACTTCCTGCGCTCCCAGGCCGACGCCCTGCTGGCTTGCGATTTCTTCGAGACAGTCACCCTGTCTGGGACGCGGATGTACGTGTTCGCAGTGATCGAGCACACCACCCGGCGGATCCGGATCCTGGGCGCCACCCCGCACCCGGCCGCCTCGTGGATGGCCCAGGCCGCGAGGAATCTCGTCATGGACCTCGAGGACCCCGACTGCCGGGCGCGATTCTTGATCCGGGACCGCGACGGGAAGTTCCCCGCCCTGTTCGACGCCGTCCTTGCCGATGCAGGCATCGAGGTCGTGCTCAGCGGCGTCCGGATGCCAAGAATGAACTCGATCATGGAAATATGGGTGCAGACCTGCCGACATGAGCTGCTGGACCGCACCTTGATCTGGAACCAGCGGCACCTGCTGCACGCCCTGCGTGAGCTTGAACAGTTCTACAACTCCCACCGGCCTCACCAAGGCATCGCGAACGCCCGCCCGTTGTACCCATTGCCCGCTCCGATCGCCGATCCGGACAAGTTAGCCCGCCTCGACATACGCCGATGCGATCGCCTCGGCGGCATCCTCCACGAGTATCAGCACGCCGCCTGACCTGCATGGACGGGGTTATCGGCAAGGGCAGGGTGGATAGTGTGCAAGTCCCCCCTCCAACCCCAGAATCCTGGCGAAACTCGCTTAGCGCAAAGAATGCTTGAAAGAAGTCTGCGCCATCACGACTTTGCCGTCTCGTCAGCGCATCGCTTCATGGGGGCCACGGCTGCTACCGAGGCAGTGCCCAAGGGCGAGCGACGATCTAGTCTCACTCACGACTATGGGCCATCGCCTTCTGGCCAATGTGAGACGGGGCGAGTGTGGCCTCCAACCGTTCATCGCCCATCAACGCGGAGCCGCCACCGAGCTGCGCGGTCACACTCTCAAGGTCATCACGAGACCGCTGGGCGTAGCATCACGACCTAGAACACCAGTGATCCATGACACAGCTCAGTTCGCCCAGGCGGGTGTCGATCCCATCATGATCAACGCGACCCCATTTCAGCCAGACAAAAGCCAGCCTCCCAAAATCCTCCCAAAATCGCCGAAATTCAAGAGAGGCACCTCCGGAGCGATCACTGAAGATCCACAACAGCACGCAAAAAAGCCCGTTGACCTGCACTTACGTGCCGATCAACGGGCTCTTCGCTCCGTCGGGATGGCGGGATTCGAACCCACGACCCCTTGACCCCCAGTGGCGTCCACAAGAGACACTGACCAGCAAAAACCGTGAAACCCCAGGATAAACCGGTGCAGCACAGTGCTATTCAGCGAGGTACAACTCACTTCAGACCACCACGTTCCTCCCATAATTCTCCCAATGCCGCTCCCACAACCGATGGCTGAATCCTGAACCGGAACTCGCTACAACCAAGAACCAAACTCCGCAGCTGACTGCGGCCGTACGTTCCCCACCACATCAGACCAGGACCATCGAAGCCCTCACTCCTCGATCAAGACAGCAAACGTAGCCATCCGCCTCCAGGATTCCCTCAGCGCGCGGATCCGCCAACGTTGAGCCGGTACCAGGTGACCATCGCAGTCGGTACCACGACCACGACCCCTTCCAACAACGATCAAGCCTTGGACCACTAGTCCCGCTACCGAGCACCAACGACTCCAAGCAAGACCGACAGGACACCCTGTGGACCGGCCAAAACCAACCACGATCTCATACAACCCAGCTACACCACCTCCCACCAACGACTCGCAACTAAACAAAATCGCCACTTGGCGCCAGTAAACCTGCTGGTCAACAAGCCTCGGCCCCGCGCACACGCGGGGATGATCCCAACTTCGCGTTGGTGCGCGGTGTCATCCGCCCCTCGATCCGTGCTACGCGGGGATGGGCAGGCAATCCACCCAGGTCCCGTGTCGCTCTGCCCCAGGTCAGGTGCGATTGTCCGCGATTCGGTCGACGCGGGCTCTAGGCTGCCAGCTTGTCCCGTAGCGCGGCGACCAATCCGATGAGTTCTCCAGGGCTGCTACCCCGGTACACCATTCCGTCGGGGAGATCGTCCGGCAGCGCGCCGCAGTCCAGCAGCAGGATGCGCTCCGGGGCACGGGCTACGACGGAGTCGTACTCGATCCTGGTCCAGTGCTTCGTTTTGTACACCTTCGTGCTGAGCACCAGCACGTGCTTGCTTTGCACTCCGTAAATGTTGGGCAGACAGCGCACGAGGTCGGTGCCCCACAAAGCGGCGTCCTGGTCCGGGGCGTAGAAAACCTTGAACTCGTTGCGGAGCTGGGTGTGGATCTGCCGGGCCAGGTCCTCGTCCTCTGACGCGTACGAGATCGCCAGGTCCCAGGTCGTCGTCTCCGGCCCACGGCCGTGCAGCCATTCGCTGAATAGGCGTGGGCCGCGCCGAAGCCGGTGGTCCTCGACACGCAATGCACCGACGCTCCGGCTCAGCCTGGCCGCTTCCCGGTGCTTCACCCAACTCTGGCTCCGCAGGTCGCGCAGGGTCAGCCCACCGGCCGGTAGCTCGCGCAGCAACCGCCTGCCTGCCTCGCCGAGTTGGCGTTCCCACACGGGGAACGTGCCGACGGCGAGGTCGAAAAGGTCGTCCAACGCGTCGTCGAAGGACTTGCCGTCGTACAAGGCGGCCAGCAGCCGGATAGTCAGCCAAGGGTGCCCGCCGCACTGGTCCATCACGTCGTCCAGGTCGACCTCGGGCACGTGCTTCGCGAGCTGTGCCACGGCACTACGGTCCAACGGATCCAGGAAGCGAGGTTCGGCTGTGTTCAGGGGCGGTGACCCGCGGTCATCTGGGTCGCGGAACACGGCGAGCACCGGCCCACCGGCCAGCAGGATGGCGAGGTCCTCCCGCAGGTGGGTGTCGTCCAGCCAGCGCAGGAACGAGAAGAAAGCGGGCCCCCACTGCGCGAGCAGCACCCGGTCTGCCTCGTCTACCAAGAGCGTGAGCGGCTTGATCCGGTCCAGTGCAAGTGCGACGTCGTGCCGGGTCGCCGCGTGGTGCTTCGTTTCCTGCACACCGTGCAGGGAGCCGAGCAGCCCACCGAGCGCCGCCGTCTCGGAAGAGATGTCCCAGCCAGACACGTCGGTCCGCACGAGCGCACGGCCGACCGCCTCTTCCGTGATGTTGCGGACGAAGGTCGTCTTGCCAGCGCGGCGCCCCCCGATCAGCAACGCTGACCGCCCGTGCGTCAGCATCCGGTTCACGTCGGCCAACTGGGCATCGCGCCCGACGAAGAGGTTCGGGGCGTAGAAAGGGTTGTTCACGGCTCACAGCTCCGCGCTCGAGAGCCAGTCACGGAACATCCCGATCCGGACGCCCTCGTCGATCAGGCACTGCGACCGCATCGCCGACCGGGCTTCTCGCTGATCGGCCGCAGAGACGAACGGTGCGACCGGGCCTCCGCTTGCCACCGCCCGCACCACCTCGCGTTCCGCCGTGGTCATGAGCTGCCACAGGTTGTTGCGCAAGAAGAACCCGACTGTGTCGGCGTCGTCCAGGTGATCGAGCGCGGTGTCCAGGTCGTCCTCGGACAGTTCGTAGGCCAGCTTCCGCTGCCGGTACGCCTCGGCCGCCACCGTGCGGACCAGCGCGGGATGCCCCCCGGTGAGGCCGAACAGGCGGCTCAGGAACTCCTCGGCCACCGCGCCGATCGCCATGGCCCGCCCCAGCGATCGCACCATCTCGTCCACTGCCTCCCGTTCAAGCAGCGGAACCGGCATCTCCTGGAAGAAGGCGAAGAACGGGTTGGTGCCGTCCGCGCCCAGGTCATTGTCCCGGTTGACGCCCGGCCGCAGATCCGCGCCCACCACGACAACGTGGCGGCGGTCGCCCTGTGCGAGCGCCCGAAGCGTGCCGCTGGCCCTGATCCACTGGCGCGTAGCGTACGACTCGCCCTTGGCGGGGTAAATGCGTTCCAACTCGTCCAGGATGACCAGGAGAGTCGTCGCTGGTCGCCCGGACGCCACGAGATACTGTTGCCTGCGGTCGAACTCGGCCTCCAACTCGGTGGCAGTCGTAGGTGATGCCGTCTGAAACGGCCACTCACCGAGTTCGGCGCGGCCCCACCGATCGAACGCCGAGAGCATCATGGCGAACAGCACCGGCGGCCAGTCCTCGTGGTGCCGGTCGAAGCGCTGGAGGTCGACCTGGCACACCGGGCGGTCGACCACGTGCTGACGCAGGATGTTCAGCACGCTCGTCTTGCCGACCTTGCGCAAGCCCGTCACAAGGACGTGCTCGCTGCGCCGCAGGGCGCTGCCGATCGTGTTGAGCAGCGCATCGCGTCCAAACAAGAAGCGCTCATTGATCAGCGCGTTCTTTGTGTCGAACAGGTTGTCGCGGTTGCCGTAGTCGCGCTCCAACTCGTTCAGGAACGCAGTCACGCGCTGGTCGGCCCGCGCCGCGCGCAGCGAACGCGTGGTAATCGTGACCACCGGCTTCCCACCGAGCCGCATCTGGTCCAGCACGACCCGCGCATCGCCGCGCAGGTCGCCCACGTGCACGAAATAGCCGAGTCGGCTGTTTGCGAGATGGGCCGCGAACCTTTCGAGTTCATCGGCGGTCGGAACGACCACGGTGGAGATCCACACCGGCCCCGGTCGGAACAGCTGCGGCTGTTCGTCATCCACCCGTAGGAACCGATCGGCCGTGGCGAACGCTTCGGTAACGAGATCTCGGATGGCGGCGAGTTCGTCCGGGTCGAGCATGGCCGAGGTCGGTTCGGTCGTCTGCGCAGGGAGTCTGCCGCGTGCGACCACACTGCGCCGGACGGCGTCCACCAGCTGCTCGTGCCCTTGCGGCGAGGCCGGATCGAACACGACGCCCTGACGCGTGGCAAGTTCATAGGGCAAGCTCCGCTGCGCCTCGACGGGCGTGATGCCCGCGTACACCGGGATCACCGCCGTGTCTTGGGACAACGCGAACTCGATTTCGCGCTGCAACCAGTACGGCACGGAACCGGCGTCCGTGATCACCGCCAGCACCACATCCGATGCGCGTACCGCGTCGTCTATCGTCCGGCTGAAAGACGATCCAGGACTGATGCTGACATTCGCCCTCCACACCACCATCCCGTTGTCCTGCAACGCATCGGCGATCTCATCAACCAACGGACCGGCGCTGTCGGCTTGGTGGGAGACCAGGACCTGCACAACGCCGATCTCGTCCTCGAAGGAGAGGTTGCGAGCGGCCCGGCGGGTGTCCGAGTGGTCCGGCCCCGTCGTCCGGCGGCGGCGTTCCAGGACGTCCTCGGTTAACCGACGCGCATCCTCATACCTACCCAGCTGCCGCAACGCAACAACGAGGTTGTCGGCCGAACGCAAAGTATCCGGATGATCCGGCCCCAACACCCGACGCCGCCGCTCGAGAACGTCCTCGGTTAACCGACGCGCATCCTCATACCTACCCAGCTGCCGCAACGCAAAAGCGAGGTTGTCGGCCGAACGCAAAGTATCCGGATGATCCGGCCCCAACACCCGACGCCGCCGCTCGAGAACGTCCGACATGAGTTCCCGGACTTGCGCGTGCTCGCCCAGCCGACGCAGGACAACGGCGAGGTTGCTCGCGGCCACGAGCGTGTTGGGGTGATCGGGTCCGAGGAGCCGCAACCGGTCGTCGTACACCTCTTCCAACGCGTCGAGCGCGCCCGCGGCATCTCCGGCGGCGACCCGCCAATCGGCGAGCCCGTGTTTGGTGGCGACCGTGTCGGGGTGGTCGACCCCGAGCACTCGCAACAGGTCCTGGAGCAGGTGCTCCAGCGCAGTCACCGCGCCGTCGACGTCACCTGCCGCACCGCGCCAGTCGGCGAGACCGTGTCTCGTCGTCAGCGTGTCAGGGTGGTCGGCGCCCAGAACGCGCACTTGGTCGGACAGCAGCTGCTGCAACAACGAGATCGCGCGGGAAGCATCCCCCGCCGTGCCAACCCAGTGGCCTAGGTTGAAGCGGGCGGTCAAGGTGCTCGGGTCATCCGGGCCCAAGACGGACGTGTAGTCCTGGACTAGGCACTCGAACTCCTCGATGGCGGCGGGAGTGTCTCCTGCTACAGCTCGCCAGTGTGCGAGGTTGTGGTGCGCGGCCAGTGTGTCCGGATGGTCCCGACCGAGCACCCGCAACCGGTCCTCAAACAAACTCTGGAACCCCGCCACCGCACCGGCGAGATCTCCTGCCTCGCCACGCCAGAATGCCAAGTTGTGGCGCGCGGCCAGTGTGTCCGGATGGTCCCGACCGAGCACCCGCAACCGGTCCTCAAACAAACTCTGGAACCCCGCCACCGCACCGGGTGCGTCGCCGGACATGCCGCGCCAGTGGGCGAGTTCTCCCAAAACCATTAGGGTGTCCGGGTGTTGGGGGCCCAGGCGTTGGGTCGCGATCTCGTGGAGGCGGCGGAAGTGGTACTCGGCCTCCATCCCCAATCCGCATTCTCCCAGGCTGCGACCCAAGCGCAACAACACCGGGTGGCAACCAACATCCCAGAGGTGTTCGCCGCTCGCCACGATGAGGGCCTCGGCGTTGGCGCGCAGAGTCTGCTCCCGAACTGGGTCATAGCCGCCCCGCCACACCAACAGCAGTGCGTCGGCCGCCGTGCGCACGACCGCTGCCAGCCGCTCCTCGGAGAGGCTCTCCCGCATCAGCCGCTGGACGAAATCGTGTGTCCGCACCGCGACGGACGACCCGACGTGGTCGACGGTCACCAGGCTGGACTGCGCGAGGAACCACAACTCATCCAGCACGTCCTGCCGGTCGAGTCTGCGCCCAACCCGTTCGGACAGCAGCTCCAATACCTCTGGCACGGTGAGAACTTCCAAGGGGATGTTGTCGGAGGACAGAAGGCTGACGATTTCTATCAAGGGGCGTGCGACCCCCACCGGAGCATTCAGTTCAGCCCGTCGCATCGCCCTGCCGACAGCCACCTGAAGCGAAGCAGCGGGGTAACGAATCAATCCACCCGACTCATCAAAACGGTCAAAAAGCTGTTGCCGGTATTCCGCACAAGACACACCGGTTTGCCGGATGTAGGCACAGGCCATCTTGATCGCCAATGGCAGGTACCCGAGTTCCTGGGCCAACTCCTCGGCTCCGTCGAGCAAGTGCGACTCACCGGCAAGCGCCTGTCGGAAATAGTCGAGCGCTTCCGCCCTGCTGAATCCGCCCACGTCAATCAGCTGCCGCCGACGGCGCAGGGGCACGTCCCGGCGGCGAGTCGTCACGATTACTCGACCGGCGCGTGTGGCAGGCGGCCACAGTCCCGAGATGTCGTTCGGCGACGCTACGTCGTCGAGCACCACGAGCCAACGCAGAGATGTTTCCCCCAGCCACATCAACAGCCGCTCTGCCCCGCGCAGCGGAATGGTCTCCTCTGTGGCGGTGAGGTTGGCATTGAGATCGGCATAGGCAGACAGGACTGCTTGACGCGAGGTGGCGTTCACCCACACCAGCAGGTCCAGCTCGCGAGCCGTCCACAGCCGGTCGGCGTAGGCCGCGGCCAGCTCGGTCTTGCCTGTGCCACCCAGTCCGGTCAACACCGCAGCGTCGCCGTGGTCGAGGACTTCGTCCAGTACTTTGGCGACGGCTCGATCCTGAGTCACATCGGCTACCGGCGGCACCACTCCGAACCGGTACGGCAGCGGGACGGAGATACGGCTATCACCAGCGACGTGGAAGACCACGTCACCGTGGATAGTTCCGACCTGCACGACCGAGGACACGTCGCCGGTCAGAGCATTGGTAACCCCGCGCTGAGGCAGCTCCGATCTCTCGCTCATCGATCAAGTATCCCGTTGCAGTACCGGTCGCACGGCTACCTGCCATCGAGGTGACCCGAATGGTCGAATACAAATACCTCGTGGACCGGCCAAACCAACCTCAATCTCATACGATCCAGCTAGACCACCGCTCACCAACGACTCGCAACCAAACAAAATCGCCACATGGCGCGTGTAAACCTGCTGGTCAACAAGCCTCGGCCCCGCGCACGCGGGGATGGTTCCATCAGCAGGGCCTGAACCAGAGCAGCGCGGGTCTCGGCTCCGCGCACAGATGGTTCCTGATTGACACGGGGCGGGGTGGGCAGCAGGCCCTTCGCCCCGCACGCACGGGGATGGTTCCGGCCCCAGGATGGGGCGAGCACGTCGCACCAACTCGGCCCCGCGCACGCGGGATCGTTCAATCAACGAAGCTGCGCAGCTCGGCGCCACCGCCTCGGCCCCGCGCACGGGGGATGACTCGACGATCTCGCCGATGGTGAGGCTTGGCCCCCGCGCATACGGGGATGGTTATAGCGTGATCGCCGCAGCCGCCGCCGGCGACCGCTCGGCCCCGCGCACACGGGTATGGTTTCACCCCGGTCACCCAGGACCGGCATGATCCACTGCTCAGCTCCGCGTACGCGGGACTGAGCCGCACTGCCGGAACCGATCGTCGTCATGCGGGGGCTCGGCTCCGCGCACGGAGACAACAAACGGCAACCTAGTGTTCTGAGTCGGTAATTCGGCTGCAGTATGCGGCGAGGGTTTTAAGGTTCTGGTCGGCGGTTTTGGTCCAGACGAAGGGTTTGGGGTCGGCGTTCCAGTTGTTGATCCAACTGCGGATGTCGGCTTCGAGTTCGACCACGTTGTGGTGGGCGCTGCGTCGGAGTTTTCGGTTGGTCAGTTCGGCGAACCAGCGTTCCACGAGGTTGAGCCGGCTCGACGAGGTCGGGGTGAAGTGCAGGTGGAACCGGGGGTGCCGGATCAGCCATTCCTTGACCTTCGGGGTCTTATGGGTGGCGTAGTTATCTAAAACCAGGTGCAGATCGAGGCTTTTCGGCACCGCTTGGTCGATGAGCTTGAGGAACCGCAGGAACTCCTGGTGCCGGTGGCGGCGGTAGTGCTGGGCGATGACCGAACCCGAACCGATGTCGAACGCAGCGAACAAACTGGTAGTGCCGTTGCGGACGTAGTCGTGAGTGGCGCGCTCCGGGGTGGTGGGCATCATCGGCAGGATCGGAGCCGTGCGGTCGATCGCCTGGATCTGCGATTTCTCATCCACCGCGAGGACCAGGGCGTTCTCC
>NZ_JBSFBZ010000067.1:0-39160 GCF_053593195.1 Saccharopolyspora sp. NPDC002376 | reverse complement strand
GGTCAGCAACTACACCGGCAGATCGGTGGCGTACTCGTCGATCTCAAGGAACGTCTTCGCCCCGGCAGCCACCGCCAGCACCGCCAGAGCCAGCAGCGACGGCAACCGGTACCGCACCCCACGCCCATCACGGGGATCGGTCACCGCCTCCAACACTCGCCACAGGCCGTCCACCCGGCCCCGCAGAAACTCGACGGTAAGGGTGGGTTGATTCAGCACAGCAGGGATCAGGGAGGATGAGGACACGAGGGCGCGGCTCCGGGGTAGAACATCAAGGCTTAGACAACCCGATGATCTCCCACTGAGACCGCGCCCTCGCCTTGCGTCCCGCCTGGTCAGAGAACCGCCGCAGCCCTCAGATCAACTTTGCACACGCCCTGGGCACTGACCGAACCCTCGGTTGCCCTAAAGGGCCGGACGTTCTTCCCGCCCCAGTGCCTGTCGGCTTCTGGGAACGCGGGAGGAACCGGGCGAAGCTACGGGGGATATCGATCGCCTGCGGCGGAGGTCAATCGTGATCGGCAGTGTGCCGGGGTTCCGGCGCGGCACGACCCGTTTGGGAATCGTCCTGCTCAGCACTTTCCTCTTGCTGTGCGGCCTGATCAGCCTACCCACGACCGCTGCGCAGAGCCCGCCCCATCCGGTGGCCGAGCAACCGCCCACCCGCATCGCCTACGCGGGGACCGGACACCGCAGCCTGGGGATCACCCCCATCGGCAGCCTGCCTGATCAGTCGACGACCGAGCCGCTGTTCGACGAGCCCCGGCAGCACTTCGACCAGGACGTGTCCTCGCGCGACGGGCTGCTGGTGTTCACCAGCCTGCGCGACGAGAAGACCCCGCAGGTGTACCTGCGGAACACCGACGGGAGCGTCCGGCGGCTCACCCGGGGCCGCGACGCCGCGAACCCGGAGATCTCGCCCGACCTGCAGTGGGTGGCGTTCGACTCCGCGGAGCCGACGGGGAAGCGCGCCATCTGGCTCGTGCGCGTGGACGGCAGCCGGGCGCACCGGCTCACCGACACTGCGAGCGGCGAAACTCATCCGACGTTCTCGCCGGACGGGACGCGGATCGCCTACGCCAGCGACGCCGACGGCCGGTGGCAGATCTACGAACAGCCCGTTTCCGGTGGGGCCGCGCGGCGGTTGACCAACGAGCCGTCCGGTGCCGCTGCTCAGCCCGCCTGGAACCCGGTCGACCAGAACCGGATCGCCTACACCTCCTACGCTGCCGATGCTCCGGACGACAATTCCGTGCACGGCGTGCGCATCCTCGACGGCACCGGAACCGGCAAGCCCCTGTTCGCCGACGATCCGGGCTGGCAGACCCGGCAGCCCCGGTGGCTCCCGGACGGCCGGAGGCTGCTGTTCCTCAGCCCCACCCACCCTGCTCCCTTCCCCCAGCCCGATGCGCCGAACGTGTGGGACAAGGTCTTCCAGGTCGACGCCACGGCAGCGCCGGTGTCGTCGCCTGCCACTCGGATGCTGTCCGAGGACCGCCAGATCGACTCCCCCACCTGGTTCACCGGCGACGGACCCGGGCGTCTCGTGGTCGCCCGCACGACTGCGTCGCTGCGGAACATCGCGCGGCTGCAGGACATCCAGACGGACGGGACCGATCCGCGGGACCTGGGCCACGACGTCCTCACCGAAGACCAGTACGCCTTTCGGGACTCCAGCCTGCTGTTCAACCCGACCATGGGCTACGACCCCTGGACGGAGCGGCAGGCCTACTCCCCCGACGGCAGCCAGATCGCGGTCAGCCGGTTCGAGAACGTCGCCGGGCAGCACGTCCAGCGGATCTGGCTGGTGGACGCCGACGGCTCCAACCCGCGGCGGCTGCCCATCGCCGACCGGAAGCCCGGTGACTGGGAGTCTGACGTCGCGTGGTCGCCGAACGGCGAGGAGATCGCCGTGGCGCGCAGATCTCCGGGCGCGATGGAACAGGCGGACCAGCGCGGTCGGAGCCGAATCGTGGTGGTGAACGTCAAGACCGGCCAGGTGACCAATCAGCTGGCGAGCCCGGACCCGGAGCTGGACGACACCCAGCCGGCGTGGTCGCCGGACGGCCAGCGCTTCTCGTTCAGCCGGGGCCGGGTCGCCGACGTGCCGGACGACCAGCGCCGCAACCACATCTGGATCGCCCGCGCCAAGGACCTCGGCCAGCAGCAGGACCTGAGCGAAACCATCTGCGAGTGCGAGGTGGTCGACGACAGCCCGGTGTTCTCCCCCGACGGGCGCAGCATCGTGTTCAACCGGGAGCAAGACGGCCTGTACCGGATCTACCTCGACGACAACCGCTGCGAGGTGCTGCTGCCCCGAGGCCAGAACAGCTGCGTCGACCTCCCGAACAGGCCCGAGGGAACCGGGACCTACCAACCGCGGGACGCCACCTGGTCACCGGATGGGAAACGGCTCGTGCTGTCCCGGCGTCTGAGCAGCAACAACAACGATCCGGAGCACCTGTCGATCCTGGACCCGGCGACAGGCGAGCTGACCTCGCTCACCGACCGGCTGCCCGGACGGCAGAAGGAACCCAGCTGGCAGGCGACGGTCGACCTGACGATGACCGCGCCACCGTCGGCGAACCAGGTCCAGGTGGACAAATCCGTCCAGGTCACGGGCACGGTGCGGAACAACGGCCCGGCCACCTCGCCGAGCACGGGCGTGACCCTCGACGTGCCACCGGGTCTGCGGCTGACGAAGCTGCACTCGGCCAAGGACAGTTGCAAAGACGGGAAGTGTGACCTCGGTGTGCTGGAACCGGGCGAATCCGTCCAGGTCACGGCGGAGCTCGTCGGCAAGTCCGCGGGGGATCATCAGCTGGGCTGGACTGCCACCGGATCGATGCGGGACGCCCGCCCGGCCGACAACACGGCCAAGACGGTCGTGCCTGTGACCCCGGAACCGCCTCCGCTGCAGGCCAACCCTGGCGTGGCGTTGACCACCGGCCCCGATCCGTCCTATGTGGGCGGTCGGACCGGGGTGACCTTCACCGTGCGCAACAGCGGCAGCGCCCCGGCCACCGGGTTGGAGCTGGACATGGCGCTGCCACCAGGTGTTCCGGTGGCGAGCGTGCCGCAGGGCTGCACGAACACGCGGTGCGCGCTGCCGGATCTGCCGCCGGGCGGCGTGATCGCCAGGCAGGTGGTGCTTGCCCCGAACGCGGCGCTGCAGGCGGAGATCGCCGGAACCGTGCGGACCAGCGGGACGGACACCGATCCCGCCGACAACCGCGCCACCGCGCCCTACCGCGTGCTGCAGCCGCGGATCGTCTCGGTACCGGAGGTCGGCGAGCCCGGTTTCGTCACCTCGGTGCGCGGCGTCGACTTCCCGCCGGGCGTCCCGGTGCAGCTGAAGTGGTCGCCCGGCATCACCGCCGCCGCGGCACCGACTTTGCCCGGACCGGACGGGCGCTTCGCCGCGCAGCTGCTGATCCTGACCAAGGACCAGACCGGCCGCCGCACCATCACCGCGTCCGGCCCGGGTTTCAGTCCTGTCACCACCAGCTTCCTGGTCGTCGAGCCCACCATCGCACCGCCCGGCATGGTGGGACGGAGGTGAGCCGGTGATCCACGAAATCGACGAGGCGCTGCGGCTGCTGCTGGCCGAGCACGACCTGCCCGGCGCGGGCGTCGAGCTCGGCTTCGAGGCGCCCACCACGGACTGGGCGGCGAAGCGGAACTCGCCCACCATCAGCGTTTTCCTCTACGACATCAGGGAAGATCCGACCCTGCTGCAGAGCGGCGGGTTCGAGGAGCACGACGAAACCGGCGCGGTGACCGGCTGGCAGGGCCCACCGCACTGGTTCCAGCTCTCCTACCTGGTGACGGCGTGGACGAACCGGCCGCAGGACGAGCATCGGCTGCTGTCGGAGGTGCTGCGCTGCGTGGTGCGGCACGACGCGCTGGCGGAGCGGTGGCTGACCGGAACGCTGGCCGAGCTCGGGCTGACGGTGGCGTTCGAGGCCGCCGGTCAGCTGGCGGAGGGGCGCTCGGCCGCCGACGTGTGGTCCGCGCTCGGGGGCCAGCTCAAGCCGTCGATCAACCTCCAGGTAACCGCCCCGCTGGCCGGGTTGCGGACCCCGGCGGGCCCGCCGGTCACCGAAGGCGTGGTGCTGCGGTCGGAGGCGGATGCGGCGCGGCGGCTGCGCTACGACGAGTCGACCACGGCGGAAGGCGATGGGTTCGCCCCGGCCCGACCGCGCCCGGCGCCGAAACGACGACGGCGAGGTCCGCTCCCGTGACCGCGCCGGACCTGCACTACCTGTGGGCGCGGCTGAGCCTGGTCGAGCAACGCGTCCGGTCAGTCGTTGCGGCGCGGCAAGCCACCGATCCGCAGCCGGACGACCCGCACCGCGGTCTCTACCTCACCCCTGAGCACGTCGAACGCATCCTCGCCGCTCCCGCGAAGTGCTGGGCGGGAGCCGGCCGCGACGACCTCGCACCAGAACTCGACGCGCTCGCGGCGGCCGCGCCCGATCCCGGACCGAGGTTGCTCCGGCTGGCCGAGGACTTCGGCCTCACCGAGTTGGACGTCGAGTTGCTGCTGGTGGCGATGGCCCCGGACATCGACGTCCGCTTCGAGCCGCTCTACAGCTACCTCAACGACGATGTGACCCGTCGGCGTCCGACGACCGGGCTAGCACTCGAACTGTGCGAAATGCCAACGGCGGGCGACGGGCGGTTCCGGTTCGCCGCGGGCGCTCCGCTGGTCGCCGGGGGCCTGCTGGAAGTGCAGGAACCCGAACGTCCGTCGCTGTCGCGCACGCTGCGGGTTCCCGACCGCGTGGTGGCGCATCTGCTCGGCAACGACGACTTCAACCCCAGCACGGCGAATCTGGCCCGCCTCGTACATGCCGATCCGGGATCACCTGGCGCGCTGGCCAAGCGGATCGGCGCGGCGCTCGACACCGGAATCCGGCTCGTCCACCTCCATGGAGCGGAGGGCGCCTCGCGAGTCGCGATGGATGCCCTCTCGGTGAGCGGCAGGCCCGCGCTCGTCCTGGACGCGGTGGAGCTCGCCGGTGAACCGGATCCCCCTGCGGCGCTGCCCGCTCTGGTCCGGGAAGCGAGGTTGCACCGCGCCGGAATCATGCTGGGCCCGTTGGAGAAGCTCGAACCCGAACGCGTCCGGCTGCTGCGGGACGTCATCGCCTCGACGGCGAGAGTTCCGGTGCTGCTGCACGGATCCCGGGGCTGGGACCCCACTTGGTCCCGGCAGGTCCCGGTGTCCATCCGGGTCGAATCCCCGAGCGGCGACGAACGGGTGCAGGAATGGCGGCGGGCCCTGGCGGCGGCATCAGGTGACACCGCCTTGCCCGAAAGCGCGCTCACTGATGCCCTGGCGGGCTACCAGTTGGACGCCGACGAGGTCGACCGGGCCGCTTCGGTGGCCGCCCAACTCGCCGCGCTCGACGCCCGCCCGGTGAACTCGGAGGATCTGCGGGCAGGCGCTCGATCCCAGAACGGCGCGGGCCTGGAGCGACTCGCGCGGCGCATCACCCCGGCGGTGAGCTGGGACGACCTGGTGCTGCCCGAGCCGACGCGCCGGCACCTGACCGAGCTGGCGATGCGCGCCCGCCACCGGGACCGCGTGCTCGGCGACTGGCGGATGCGCCCCGGCGGTGGACGCGGACGTGGTGTGCTCGCGCTGTTCGCGGGCGAATCGGGGACCGGCAAGACCATGTCGGCAGAGGTCGTCGCGGCCGAATTGGGCATGGACCTCTACGTCGTGGATCTGTCCACTGTGGTCGACAAGTACGTGGGCGAGACGGAGAAGAACCTGGAGCGGATCTTCACCGAAGCCGCCGGGGTCAACGGAGTCCTGCTCTTCGACGAGGCGGATGCGATCTTCGGCAAGCGCTCGGCGGTCCAGGACGCCCACGACCGCTACGCCAACGTCGAGTCGGCCTACCTCCTGCAACGCATGGAAACCTTCAACGGCATCGCAATCCTCACCACCAACCTCCGAGCCAATCTCGACGAAGCCTTCACCCGCCGCCTGGACGTCATAGCCGACTTCCCACTGCCGGACCCCACTCAACGCCGTGCCCTCTGGGACCGCTGCCTCGGCAACGCCCTCCCCCGATCCGAAGACCTGGACCTCGACTTCTGCGCAGAACGCTTCGAACTGGCAGGCGGTTCCATCAGAGCCTGCGCCATCACCGCCGCCTACCTCGCCGCCGAAGCGGGCCAGCCGGTGGGCATGGCGGAACTGATCACGGCGGTGCGTCAGGAATACACCAAGCTCGGCAGGCTGGTCCTGGAATCGGAGTTCGGGGACCGGACGAACGAGGCCGGATGAGGCCAGCACCCCCGGGCACGAACGATTCCCGGGAAGTTGCCCGTGCGCTCCTTATCGCCGCGCGGCGGGAAGGGCACCATGGAACGGCTCATCAGACCGCAGGCCAAGACTTCGCGACGGCGAGGAGACGATGTGCGGCACCACAACCACAGCTGCCAGCCGGATCGGCCGCACCAACGATCCCGCGCCGCGAACGGCCACTCTGGCGACAACGCGACAACAGCGGCTGCACTGGCCGGTGCGCCGTTGTCTCCGACCACGATCCGTGCGCTGCAGCGCACGGTCGGCAACGCAGCCGTGAACCGCATGCTCGCTGAGCGACAGCGGGCCGCCGAGGTGCAACGCTCCGCCGTGCACGACGTGCTGCGTTCCGCAGGGCAACCGCTCGACCAGCCGGTGCGCACGGAGATGGAATCCCGCCTGGGCAACGACTTCTCCGACGTGCGGGTGCACACCGACGGCGCTGCGCACACCGCAGCCGAATCCGTGCAGGCCCACGCCTTCACCTCGGGTTCGCACATCGTGTTCCAGCGCGGCCGGTATGACACGTCATCGACGGCCGGCAAGCACATGCTGGCACACGAACTGACGCACGTGGTGCAACAGCGGTCCGGCCCGGTGGCGGGCACCAGCACCGCCGACGGGCTGAAGGTCTCCGATCCATCGGATGCCTTCGAACGTGCCGCCGAGGCCAACGCCGACCGCGCGATGGCAGAACCCGTGCAACGGCGCAGCGACAACACGGCGCAGAACACCGGCCGAAGGCCGACCGCGGGGAACCCGGAGAGCACGGCCGTCCAACGCGACGTCGGCTTCGAGATCGAGGTTACCGGCACCAAAACCTTCGCCCTGGCGCCCCCGTTCGAGCAAGTCGCCGAGACTCTGGGGACAAATGAACTGAGGCACGCGGTCACGTTGAACACCGAGATCAACGGCGCCGAGAGCGAGTGGCACGACCTGACCCAAGATCCGCCGGTCAAGGCTCGGCGGCTGGCGAAGATGGAGCCCTTGGTCGACGTGCCCGGGCTTTTCACGGTGGAAGCCGACGATGCGTTCAGCGGCGGTTCCAACCTGGAGTTCGTCACGGCGCACTTCCCGGAGGGCAAGAAGGGGCGCAGAAGACTCGCCGAGGCCATTTCCCGCATCAGAAGGGTAGCGGCTCAACTGGACGGCAGCCTGCACACGGCGAACAGCCTCGCCGCAGCAGCGCGCGGGACCGCACGGGTGCCGAGCCCGCCGAGTGACGACGCCGCAGCCGAGTACGTGGTCGACGGACACGCCAATGACGGCAACCCGCAGGTGTCGGCGGGAATCCCGCTCAAGAACCTTCCGGATCTGTTCGCCGCAGCGCAAATCGACATACCGGATCATTCCAGCCCGGTCGCGGACCTGTCGCAACAGGACATAACTGCTGGGCGCATGATTCGCACGGCGAAGCAGCATGTCGATCAGGTACTGAACTCGCAGCCGAAGGATCAACCAGCGAGCGACAAGCTGCGGGGACTGCTCATGCTGATCGCCGCCTATCTCATAAGCGGCGCTACCCGGCCCAACCAGTCGTACTTCAAGGGGGTCGCGCCCATGATGGCGCGCACGGACTTCGCCGCCATGTTCAAACTTCTCAAGGATTCAGAGAAGGAGCAACTAGCCGCCCAGAACGGGCAACCGTTCGTCGACCTGGCGCTGCGATGCGCGGACCCGACCAACCCTTACGCGGCCAGCGAGCCGATATTACGAAGCGTGGCAGGCGAAAACAGTCAACGAGTTCCTTTCACCGAAGTCACGCGCGATGTATGGCTTCGCCGCATTACCCAGGGCACGGACGTTCTGACCAAACACGGCTATCCAACAGCTTTCCCCAACAATGCGGAAAAGGCCGAGCACTTCGAGTCAATGGGCGCCTTCAGGGAAGGCACCGACACCTCCAGGGACAAACGCCCCGCGCCTGTCGTCGAACTCCGCCGGATGCGCAAGGATCTGCCCGAAGCGGACTGGGGGCCAGTCCTGCTCGGCGTATTCGATCTGATCACCAAACTCAACAAACCGAAGAACTTGCTGGACAAGGCGCGGACGAGGAAGACCGAGTATCGGAGGGCCGAGGATTAGCCGGGTCCGGTCAACGTCGACCGGACCACGGGAAGAGGCGGCGAAGCTTGCCGAGGAACCACCAAAACCACCCGCGGAGCCCACTTCCAAGTTCGGCCCCGATCCGCGGGGCCAGTACCGCAGCGGGCGAGGTCGCCGCCCGTTTCGACGAACGAGTTTCACTCGCCTTCTTCATGACAGCGTCCATCAGTTTGTCAAATGTCTCATTTTGCGTCGGCACACTTTCCTTCCAGCGATCTCGCCATTGCCGATCCCCCTGGCGCGACCGCAAGCCATCCTGTCTCCACCGCTGAGTGTCCCGGACCATCTCGACAAGCCTTTTCCGGAACTCCGAACCCTCGGTTTCTGGATACCCATCGCACCACACCAAGCAATGCGACAGGATAGCGTCATATTCATGAAAGGGATTCGCCGCGGATTTCATAATGAGTTTATCCCGGACCTCCTCCTGTTTACCATCGGGAAGTCCGGAACCAGGCAATAACTCAAGGAGCTCATTGACATTGGACAGTACATGACGCTGAAATTTATCTTTATCCTTTTCATCTTCCAGGCCAAGCCTTTTCCTCTGGCGCTTTTCTTCGGCCGAACCTCCTTCCAGCCCCTCCCCGGCATACTCGGGAACCGGATAGTTCAACATGTCCGAGCCATAAGCGACGTCGGCCGCGATATGCGTCAGCTCGTGCACCAATAGCGCAATCCGGTCATTACCCTCAACGCCTCTGACGTACTTCACCTTGTATTCTTGCGACCCGGGGTTCTTTGCACCGATTTTCTCGGTGCTCCCGCCGGATGTACCGGTTCCAACTCGGACGAACCGCGCGCGTTCCAGCAGCGGAATCAACTCGTCGAGCAGCTTCCGGACAGCCGGATCCTTCGTTCCCTGCCGATACTCTTCGATCAGGGCAACGTCCTCCTCCGTAGTGACCTGCTGCGGAAGCAGGAAGTCCACCCGATTTCGGTCCGGCGACGCCGGACTCCGCTGATCGGGTTTGCTAGGTCCGCTTCGCCGATTCCGCTTCATCGTTGCCGTGTCGCTCGCGCATCGGGCCTCCTCACGACATACCTGATCAACACTGGTACCGCGACCAGCCGGACAGCGGGAAGGCAGGAAAGGGCAGGACTCAGGGCAAGTCAACGGGTTCCGGCACTCAGCCACCGACCGGCATGTCCCCGAAGGCAGCGCGTGGTTGCCCGGGGAGGCAATCCTGTTGCCCTCATCGGGGGTCGGGTGGACATGGTCGTGCGCGTCGCCGGACGCAAGGCTCTGACGTACGCCACGCCTCAGTCGAAGGAGCGCACATGCCGTCGTACCTGTCCCCTGGCGTTTACGTCGAGGAGGTCCAGAACGGGGCCAGACCCATCGAAGGGGTCGGGACCGCTGTTGCCGCCTTCGTCGGCTTCGCGGCTCAGGGGCCGTTCCACCAGCCGACGCTGGTGACGAACTGGAACCAGTACGTGCAGACCTTCGGCGGGTTCGACGACGGGTACCTCGCGCACGCCGTCTACGGCTACTTCGCCAACGGCGGCGGCACCGCCTACATCGTCCGAATCGGCGGCCCGTCCGCGGAGTCCTCGACCGCCGCAACGCCGCAGCCGGCAGAGCTCGGCGGACTGCGGATCTCGGCGCTGCCCGGCGCCGGGTCCGACATCTCCGTGGAGGTCGCCGACGCAGAGGGCGAGAACCCGCCGGAAGACCGGTTCCGGTTGCTGGTCAAGCAGGGCGGCAAGGTCGCGGAGACCTTCGACGTCTCGACCAAGAAGAACGTCAAGAACTACGTCGTCACCCAGGTCCGCGAGCGGTCCAAGCTCATCGAGATCACCGAGCGCAGCAGCACGGCGCTGGCCAGGCCGGAGAACCAGTCGGTCGCGTTGGCCGCCCCGCCGAGCGCACCCGCACCGGCCACAGTGGACGCTCAGGAGTACGTCGGGGACCTCGCCGCTCGAACCGGATTCGGCGGGCTGGAGACCATCGACGAGATCACCATGATCTCGGTGCCCGACCTGATGAGCGCCCACCAGCGCGGTCTGATCGACGCCGAAGGCGTGAAAACCGTGCAGCTGGCGGCGATCTCGCACTGCGAGCAGCTGGGCGACCGGGTCGCGCTGCTCGACCCGCCGCCGGGGCTCAACGCCCAGCAGGTGCGGACCTGGCGGATGGAACAGGCGGGCTACGACTCGAAGTACGCGACGCTGTACTACCCGTGGATCAAGGTCTTCGACCCCGCCAGCGGGCGCAACACCTTGGTGCCGCCGAGCGGGCACGTCGCCGGCGTGTGGGCGCGCAGCGACACCGAACGCGGCGTGCACAAGGCTCCGGCCAACGAGGTCATCCGAGGCGCGGTGGACCTGGAGACCAACCTGAGCAAGGGCGAGCAGGACCTGCTCAACCCCATCGGTGTGAACTGCGTCCGCGCGTTCGCCGGGCGCGGGATCCGGATCTGGGGCGCGCGAACGCTGTCGTCGGACCCGGCGTGGCGCTACCTCAACGTCCGCCGCCTGTTCAACTACCTGGAGGAGTCGATCCTGATCGGCACCCAGTGGGTGGTCTTCGAGCCGAACGACGACCGGCTGTGGTCGAGCATCCGGCGCAACATCAGCGCCTTCCTGCACCAGTCTTGGCGCGACGGCGCGCTGTTCGGCCGCACCGCCGAGGAGGCGTTCTTCGTCAAGTGCGACCGGGAGAACAACCCGCAGGAATCGATCGACCTCGGTCAGGTGGTGTGCGAGATCGGGGTTGCACCGGTCAAACCCGCCGAGTTCGTTGTCTTCCGGCTCTCGCAGTTCTCGGACAGCACCAGCCTGGTCAGCGAGTAATCCTCACCGCACGGAAGGCGACGAGCAGCAATGGCACAGGGCGACACTCTCTCCACCCACCGGTTCGGCGTGCAACTCGGTGGCATCACGGTGGAATCGGTGAAGGAGGTCAGTGGTCTCACCGTCGAGCAGGACGTGGTCGAGACCCAGCAGGTCACCCCGACCGGCGAGCTGTTCACCAAGAAGCAGCCCGGCGGTCAGAAGGGCGGTGAGGTGACCATCACCCGCGGCCTGGACAAGAGCACCGAATTCACCAAGTGGATCAAGAAGACGCTGCTGGACGGCGACGTCGAGGACGCGCGGGAGAACCTGACCATCGAGATCCAGGACTCCAAGGGCGAGTCCGTCCGGCGCATGCAGCTCTACGACGCCTGGGTCAGCAAGTGGGAGGGCCCGGGTTTCAGCGCCGGGGAGTCCAACCCCGCCACCGAGCAGGTCACCATCGTCTTCGAGCGGATCGAAGTCGAATGAGGCGTCGCATCACCTCGCTGGGCGAGCTCGATGACGTCGCGGGCAAGAACAGGGCGCCCGAAGCATCGGAACCGCCCCAGCCGGCGGCGCAGCACGACGAGTTCGACTTCGAACTGCCCCGGGGCTACGTGCACGGCGACGGCACGGTGCACCGGCGCGGCCGGATGCGGTTGGCCACCGCGAAGGACGAACTGCGCCCGCAGATCGACGTGCGGGTCAAAGAGAACCCGGCCTACCTCAGCGTGGTGCTGCTCGGCCAGGTGATCACCAGGCTCGGCGACATCACCGACGTGCACGCGGGCGTGGTGGAGAACATGTACGCCACCGACGTCGCCTTCCTCCAGGACTTCTACCGGCGGATCAACAGCGAGGGGCACACCCGCGCCGGGGTCACCTGCCCGTCCTGCGACACCGCCTTCGAGGTCGACCTGGCAGGTGGTCGCCTGGGGGAATCGTGACGTACGCGCCGGAGCGGCTGCACGCGGAGGTCGCGTACGTCGCCTACCACTTCCACTGGACGCGGGCCGAGATCCTCGATCTCGACCACCACGAACGCCGGCGCTGGGTGCGCGAGATCGCGCACATCAACACCCGGATGAACGAAGGGGGATGAGCCGGTGGGCCTGCTGGATCTCTTCCGCCGGCGCCCCGCACGCCGCGACGACGGCCCTGCTCGCTCGGCCGATGCCGCCGTCCCGGCCGTGCCCGGCTGGGACGGCGGCTGGCGGCGTGCCACCGGGAACGTCGGCGTGCTCCAGCGCGACGCCTGCGATGTGACCGGGGCTGCTGGGTTCCGCGACTCGGTCGCCTCCTTCCGCGATCACGGCGTGATGACCGGTCTGGGGCACCTCCTCGACCCCAGTGCGCCGTCCGGCCTCGTGCACGGGTTGCTCCGCCCGACCGTCGGTGTTCCCGTGCAGTGCTCGACGGGCGAGGAGCTGCCGGTGCGGATCGCGGCGGGCGGCGACGAGCCCAAGGTTGCGGTGCGACCTGCTCAGCGCGCGGCTTCCGCCTCGACTGGTGGTGCAGGCGTCTCCTCGGTCCATGCCGCCGATCCCCCTGCAGCTGTGCGAAGTTCTGGTGTTCCGCTGGTGCAGCCGCGACGGTTGTCGCCGCCGTTGACCGTGGCTCGCCTGGCCAAACCGCTCGCACCGCGAACCGTGCGCGTGATCCGCCCGCAGACCTCGTCCGGACGCCCGGCCGAACCTGCGGCGGTTTCGCCACCCCCGGAGACCGCAAGCTCGGCTGCCCCCGATGCCACATCGCGGGGCGCGGGCACAAGCAAGGTGGTGCAGCGTCGGATTTCCGCCCCACCGGCACCTGGTGAAACGTTGCGCAGCCTTCCTCGCAGCGCCATCGTTCTACCCGGCAGCGGGACGAATCACGACGCCGAAGCCGAGACCGCCCCACCCTTGGTCAGCCGCGAGCCCCAGAGGGATGTGCAGGCCAGCCGCGCACTCCAGCGAAACGAGCAGGCCAGCGGCACACCATCGCGAAGCCAGCACGTCAGCGGCGTCCATCCCCCGATGGTCCAGCGATCGGCCAATCCGTACCCCGCGGGTGGCGAATCCTCGCGCGAAACGCGGCCCCGGTTGGGGA
This sequence comes from Saccharopolyspora sp. NPDC002376, assembly GCF_053593195.1. NCBI lineage: Bacteria > Bacillati > Actinomycetota > Actinomycetes > Pseudonocardiales > Pseudonocardiaceae > Saccharopolyspora > Saccharopolyspora sp. NPDC002376. The sequence goes on along the minus strand of NZ_JBSFBZ010000067.1, from coordinate 25,863 downwards.
TCGGAACACCGATCGCCCAGATCCCGGAGTCCGCAGCACCGGCTTCGAGAACCGAGACAGGGCAGGCTCCCAGCTCTGCACCCGCCGCCGACTCCGCACCGCTGTTGGGGGACGTTCCCTTCGTACAGCGCAGTCCAAGTGCTGCTCCCCCAGCCACTGCAAACCCCGCTGCGGATGCGGAATCTCCCGCTGCGGCCCACGAGGGCTCACCGCATCCAGTCCGTCCTAACTGGACTTCCAAGGGCACCCGATCGTCCTCCGAGAACCCAGACGCCGAAACAGTGCAGCGGCTAGTCCGCCCGAACGCCGTGGAACCCGCACCGCCGCAGCGCCTCGACCCACCCGGCGTCACCTCGGCCGAAACAGCGGAAACACCGACGGTTCAGCGACTCCTCGGCTTAAGAACGACCGGATCAGCGGAGACTTCCCCCAGCGCGCCGCAAAGCACGTCTGCCACGGCACCTGAAGCTGAGCACGTGGTGCAGCGAACTTCCCGTGCTGGCTCCGGAAAACCCGTGCATCCGACGAACGTTCCCGGCGCCGCGAGCGCACCTCCGGAAACGGAAATCCCAGTGTTGAAGCAGGTCAACGACCCGCGCACCGGCAATCCGGAATCGCCGCAGAACCCGGGATCGTCCGGCACGACTCGGCCAGGATCGACCGGCAGTTCCGCTTCTCGTTCAGCTTGGGAAGAAGCCACCCCGAGCGCGGCGGGGCAGACGCGGGCCACTGGGCCAGGACCGGCCCCGACACCTCCCCCAGTCGCACTGCTGATCCAGGATTCCGCCGCAGTGCAACGGATCGCGATCTCGGAAACGTCGGATTCCGACGGAAGTGCACCCTCCGTCCAGGAACACTCGTCGGCTGATCCGCTCCCCGTTGGGACCAGCACAGCATCTGGTTCCGCATCCGAGCCTGCGTCGGTGCTCCCGAACTCTCCCGGGCACCACGATCCGAGATCTCCTTCCGCACCAGCGGAAAACCACGCCGCGTGGGGAATGGATGCGGCACCGGCAGTGCTCCCGACGTCAAACGCTGCGACCTCGCCTGCTGCTGGCCCGACCGCCGTCCAGCGACAGGTGCGGACCGCGGATTCCCCGTCACCGCGCCACTTCCCCGCCTCGCCGCCGACCAGGGCTGCAGCACTCCCGTTGAGCCTCCCCACCTGGCCGGTAGGAGCCACGCACGTCCAACGCATCCGCCCGCTGGTGGCAGAGCGCCCGCTGACCGTCAGAACCGGCCAAGGTATCGGATCTGCTCCGGCCCACGGCCCCGAACGACGCGCCTCACCTCCGGTGGCGCAGATGCACTGGAAGCGGTCCGCCCCGTCGGAGGCGACCCCTCCGACGGTGCAGCGCAGCACGGCCGTCCCAGCAACAACTCCCCCAGCACAACCACTTCCGCCCGCTGGCCCAGCGCCGCCGACGGCCGCAAGCGACCTCGTCCCGGCAGCAGCACGGCATAGCGCTGCAGGTCCGGAGGCCAACTACGCACCCGAAGCCCTTCCAACCCGCAAACCCCCGGCTCCCGCCGTGCAACGCACGACGACAACCCCGGCGACCAGAACGACCCCGCCCAAGGCGTCGAACCCGATCCCCGGCGTCCCCGCCGGAGTTCCGGTCACGATCGTCCAGCGCGACTCGAAGCCGACCGAGGCGCAGCAGCAGGAGAGCAACCAGGGCGAGACGAAAGCCGCCGGTCAGCCCGATACCGAAGAACTCGCCCGTCGGCTGGTCGAACCGGTGAGCCGGTTGCTGCGCGCCGAGCTCCGCCAGGGCCGGGAACGGATCGGGCGCCTGCACGACCGCCGCCGCTAGCACGTTCGCCGAAGGAGTGATGTCGATGCCGCAGGAGATCTTCGCGTCCAGCGTGTTCTTCCGGCTGGTCATCGGGGGCAACGACCTGGGCCAGTTCCACACCTGCTCCGGGCTCGGCGCCCAGGTGGAGGTGGAGCAGTTCACCGAAGGCGGCAACAACGGCTTCACCTGGCAGCTGCCCACCCGGATCACCTGGTCGAACATCACGCTGACCCGGCCGGTCACCCGCGACACGACCAAGATCTCGCGGTGGCTGTCGGAGATCATCCAGCGCACCGAGCGCAAGAACGGTGAGATCGTCGCGCTGAAGCCGGACCGCACCCCCATCGCCCGGTGGCAGGTCCTCGGCATCATCCCGATCAGCTGGCAGGGGCCGTCCTTCGACCCGTCGTCCGCGCAAGCCGCGGTGGAGACGCTGGAAATCGCCCACGAGGGCCTGCGACCGGGATGAGGAGGAGGATCCGATGGCCGCACCAGGCCGGAACCTGGCCCGCGCCCGACTGCTGATCATGGAACCGCCCGCGCGGGTCGGTGCCCAGCCCGGCGCGAAGATCAAGGAGGTCCGGTTCCAGTTCAACCCGAACCGGCTCAGCCTGACCAAGAGCACCGAGTGGCGGCGCAACCCCACCCGGATGGCCAGCGAATCCGGGACACCCGAATTCGTCGGCAGCGGCCCGCGTTCGCTGTCCCTGGAGGTGTTCCTCGACGCCACCGACAAGCACGACGGTTCGGTGGAGAAGAAGGTCGAGGATCTGATGCTGGCCTGCGTGCCCACGCCGAAGAGCCTGGCCGCCAAGAAGCCCGCCAGCCCGTGGATCCGCTTCGAGTGGGGCACCTCCAAGACGACCTCGTTCAACGGCGTGCTGTCCAGCTTCTCGGTGGACTACTCGCTGTTCGACGTCGACGGCAAGCCCCTGCGTGCGACGTGTTCGCTGGGCATCGAGGAGGCCAGCGCCGACACCCCCGGCCAGAACCCCACGTCGGGCTCCGACAACGCCCGCCGCACGCACCGGGTGGTCGCCCGGGACAGCCTGCCCCAGATCGCCTGGCAGGAGTACGGCGACGCCACCGGCTGGCGCGTCATCGCCGAGGCCAACGACATCGACGACCCCATGATCCTGGCGGCCGGCACTGAACTGCTGGTCCCCGCCCTCGACGACGGACAGGACGGTGCCTGATGGGCAACAACACTTCGGGGCGGTCGGTTGCCGCCGATCCCATCGTGGCCATCCCGCGCCCGCTTCCACAGGCCTGGCAGCAACAGCTGACCAGCTGCGTCGTGGACGAGAACGTCGGGCTGCCGGACGCGGCCACGCTGGTCTTCCGCGACCCGAACCACGAGCTGCTGACCGCGACCGGGGTCAGCATCGGCTCCGAGCTGACGGTGAAGGTCGTGACCACCGGCAGCACGGCGCCGAAGGAGATCTTCGCCGGCGAGGTGACGGCGCTGGAGCTGGATTCCGACGGGACCGGCTCGTTCACCGTGGTCCGGGCGATGAGCAAGGCCCACCGGCTGATGCGGGGCCGGAAGGTCGTGGCGTTCCGCAACATGACCGCGTCCGCGATCGTGCGGAAGATCGCCACCGGGGCCGGTCTGCGCCCCGGGCGGATCAAGGCCAAACCGATCACCTACAAGCAGCTGTCCCAGGCCAACGTGTCGGACTGGGACTTCCTGCAGAACCTGGCCCAGGAGCACGGCGTCGCGGTGCGCGTCGACGCGAAGGGCCGCCTCGACTTCGCCGACCTCGAACCGGCATCCGGCGCGCCCGCGCCCACGACCCCGGCCACCAAGAGCCCGTTCGTGCTGGAGTACGGCCGAAACCTGATGGCGCTGCGAGCCGCGCTGACCGCCGCCGACCAGGTCGACACCGTCGAGGTGCGCGGCTGGAACGTGGACACCAAGAAGCCCTTGGTGGCCGAGGAATCCCCCACCACCAGCGACGTCGTACAACCGGGTCTCACCGCGTCGAAGGCGACCAAGAAGTTCGGCAAGAATGCCCGGCTGCTGGTCACCGACATGCCCTACGGCACGCAGGCGGAGGCGAAGGAGACGGCGCGCTCGCTGGCGGCGTCGATGCGGGCGGGCCTCGGGGAGATCGAGGCGGTCGCCGAGGGCAACCCCGAACTGCGCGCGGGCGTGCCGATCGCGCTGGGCAACGTCGGCCCGGACTTCTCCGGGAAGTTCACCGCGACGGCAGTGCACCACGTCCTGGAACCCGGGCACGGCTACCGCACCACGGTGCTGGTCAGCTCCTCCCCCGACCGGTCGCTGACCGGGCTGGCCACTGGTGCCAACGCGCCGGACCGGGGCCCGCGCATCCCGGGACTGGCCACCGGGATCGTCACCGACATCAAGGAGCCCGGGAAGTCCGAACGCGGCTGGGTCAAGCTCAAGTTCCCCTGGCTCTCCGACGACTACGTGACCGACTGGGTCCGCACCGTGCAGCTCGGCGGGCAGGGCGGCGGCGGGGTGTTCAGCCCCGACGTGAACGACGAGGTGCTGGTCGGCTTCGAGCAGGGCAGCCTCGACCACCCCTACGTGCTCGGCGGCCTCTACAACGGCAAGGACATGCCGTCGCAGCACGACGTTCCGCTGGTCGACGGAACCAGCGGCAAGGTCAACCGCCGCTCGCTGGTCTCCCGCAAGGGGCACCGGCTGGAGCTGATCGACGCCACCACCCGGTCACCGGGCGTCCACCTCGCCAGCGGGGACAAGCGGCTGGACATCCGGATCGACGAGAAGAAGCGGACCATCGACATCACGGTGCGCGCCCGAGGCGGGCGCAGAGTGTTGAGCTCGGTGTCGCTCACCGACCGGGGAATCAAGCTGGACGCGGGCACCGGCGACATCACCCTGTCCGGCAAGTCGGTGTCGATCGACGCCACGACGTCGGTGTCGATCAAGGGGCGGACCAGCGTGGGAATCGACGGCGGTGCGACGGCGTCGCTGCAGGGCCGCCTGGTCCGCATCAACTGACGAGGAGCTTCGCGATGCCACCTGCTGCCCGACTCGGCGACCCCACCTCCCACGCCGGCACCATCGGCCCACCGCGGGCCAACGCCGTCAAAGTGTCCACTGTGCTCATCGGCGGCAAACCCGCTGCGGTGACGGGAAGTCAGCACCTGTGCCCGAACCCCTACCACGCGGCGCTCAGCGCGGGGAACGTGCTGCTGCCCGGCCCTCCGACCTCCGGCGTGGTGCTCATCGGCGGCCTGCCCGCCGCCCGCGTCAACGACAAGACGAGCTGCGGCGCCACCATCGTGATGGGCGCACTGAACGTGCTGATCGGGGGTCCGATTTGACTGCTCCCCCGCCTAAAGGCGGGGAATTCCCGTCCGGCTCACGCCGGATAGTTCCTGCTTCGTTGCCGACTGCTGAAGGGAGGACCCTTGCAGGCTTACACCAGCTCCACAGGCATCGCCGGGGTTCTCCCCGGCTACGGCTCGACCAGCCGCAAGGATGTTCTTCGCGGCGTTGATATCCCGGTCGTGCCGGGTGCCGCAGTCCGGGCACGACCATGCTCGGACGGAAAGCTTGAGGTTCGACAGCAGGTGTCCGCACTCAGAGCAGGTCTTCGAGGACGGATACCACCGGTCGATCACCACAACGGTTTTGCCCGCCCGCTGGGCCTTGTATTCGAGCTGGCGCCGGAACTCACCGAGTGCGGCGTCCGCTACCGCGCGGTTGAGTCCGGCCTTGGCTCGCACGTTACGGCCTGGCTTGTCCACGGTGCCCCGCGCGGAGGCTGTCATGCCAGCGACGTTGAGGTCTTCGATCGCGATCATATCGTTGTCCCGCACCAGCCGCGTGGAGGTGCGGTGCAGGAAGTCTTGGCGGGCGTTGCGGATCTTGCGGTGCGCGCGGGCGACCTTCGCTTTGGCTTTGCGCCGGTTGCACGATCCACGCTGCTTGCGTGCCATGTGGCGTTGGTAGCGGGCGAGGTTGCGGGCTTTGCGGTCGAAGTGGCGGGGGTTGGCGATTTTCTCCCCGTTCGACAGGACAGCGAAGTCGGACACCCCGAGGTCCACGCCCACGGCGTTGCCGGTCGGTTCGGCCGGTTCCGGGTCGTCGGTGTCCACCGCGAACGTGACGTACCAACGCCCATCCGGTTCACGGGACACGATCGCCATCGTAGGGTTCAGCGAATCGATGTCGATGTCGTCCCAGGACCATACGAAGTCCAACGGAGCGGCGTGCTTGGCCAGCGTCAGTTTCCCGCCACGCAAGCGGAACGCGGACCGGGTGTAGTGCGCGGACTGGCGACTGTTACGGGACTTGAACCTCGGGTAGCGCGCTCGACCAGCAAAAAAGTTCTGGTAGGCGGTGTGCTGGTGCCGGAGCGTTTGCTGCAACGGCACGCTCGACACCTCGGACAGAAACGCCAGGTCCTCGGTTTTCTTCCATCCGGTCAGGGCCGCGTCGGTTTCCTTGTACGAGGTCTTGACGCCGTGCGCGTGGTAGGCGCGGTGCCGTTCGGACAGTGTCTTGTTCCAGACCAGGCGTACACATCCGAACGTACGGCCCAACTGGGTCGCTTGCTCGGGGTCCGGGTAAGCCCGAACCTTGTACGCCGTCCTCATGTACAAAAGTTTACACAAACATGCGCCACAAGTAAGGAGAGGGTTGTGCAGGTTACCGCTGGGTGCGTCGCCACCGAGGTTGACGCGTTTCCTCCCCGCCCTAAAGGACGGGGCATCCACGTTACGGAGCACCGGTGAGCGAGCGGTTCATCGGCCGCGGCTGGGGGTTCCCGCTGCGCGTCGACGCGACCGGCGGGATCGGCATGGTCGAGCGGGAGCAGGAGATCGAGGAGGCGATCCGCCTCGTGCTGGGCACCGCACCGGGCGAGCGCCCGATGCGCCCGGAGTTCGGCTGCGGCATCCACGACTACGTGTTCGCGCCGAGCGACGGCGCCACTGCCGGTCGCATCGCCTACGAAGTCCGGGCGGCGTTGCGGCGCTGGGAGCCCCGGATCGAGGTGGCCGACGTGGTGATCGCCTTCGACACCGTCGACGACGGCGTGCTCTACATCGACGTGCACTACACCCTGCGCGCCACCAACGACCGCCGGAACCTCGTCTTCCCCTTCTACACGATCCCGCACAGCGATGAACCCGGACCAGGAGACGCGCACTGGTGACTCCACCTACCACTAAAGCGGCGGGTTTCCCCCGGTACTGGCCACGCAGTGTCGGAGAGGACCAGCCCGGCCCTGGACGGCGGCGCTTCGAGCCCCACACACCACATGCAGCCCAACGTCGCACACACCACCGGAAAACAGGCAAACCTTCCCGACTACCGACACGGCCGAAGCCTACACAGGACATATGAACACGAGAGGAGGACGGCGAGCAGGACCCGAAACTCGTGAAGCACAGCGGTGATCCACCCCGCAGCCAAAACGACGGGTCCCTCGCCGAATACTGATGGCACTGCCCACGCCGAACCTGGACGATCGCCGGTTCCAGCAGCTCGTCGACGAGGCCAAGCGCTACGTGCAGCAGCGCGCCCCGGAATGGACCGACCACAACGTGTCCGATCCCGGCGTGACCCTCATCGAAACCTTCGCGCACATGGTGGACCAGCTCATCTACCGGCTCAACCGGGTGCCGGAGAAGAACTACCTGGCCTTCCTGGAACTGCTGGGAGTCCGGCTGTTCCCACCCGCGGCGGCTCGGGCGGACGTGACCTTCTGGCTGTCGGCTGCGCAACCGGAAACGGTGCTGCTGCCGAGCGGAACCGAGGTCGCCACCGCGCGGTCGGAGACCGGGGACGCCGTCGTCTTCGCCACCACCGAGGACCTGCCCATCGTGCCCTGCGAGTTGAAGACGCTGGTGACGATCTCGGCCGCAGGCGAGCAGGCGAACCGGACCAAGGACCTGGACGCGGGCAAGGACGTGCCGTGCTTCCAACCGGAACCGGCCGTCGGCGATGCCATGCTGTTCGGGCTCACCAACGCCGTCCCGCGGTGCGTGGTCGCGCTGCGGTTGGACAGCCAGGTCGAAGGCATCGGCGTCGACCCGCGGCAACCGCCACTCGTGTGGGAATCCTGGGACGGGATGCGCTGGACCGAGTGCCCGGTGTTCGACGACGCCACGGGCGGGCTCAACCGCCCCGGCGAAGTGCTGCTGCACGTGCCTACCGGGCACAGCCCCTCGGCGGTGGCCGGGGTGCAGGCTGGTTGGTTGCGCTGCCGGGTCGTCGCCCCCGCCGAGGGCCAGCCCTTCTACTCCGAATCGCCGACCGTGCGGGTGGCCGAGGCGTTCACGGTCGGCGGCATCACCGCCGTCGAGCACGCTGAGACCGTCACCGACGTGCCGCTGGGAGTGTCCGCCGGCGTTCCGGGACAGCGCTTCCTGCTCGACCGGGCGCCCGTCCTCACCGACGGCGAACCGCTCGTGGTGCAGGTCTCCGTCGGCGATGGCTGGCAGGACTGGCAGATCGTGGAGCACTTCGGCGAGTCCGGTCCCGCCGATCGGCACGTCACGCTCGACGCGACCAACGGCGAGTTCTGCTTCCCGCCCGCGGTGCGCGCACCGGACGGAACCCTGCGCCGGTACGGTGCGGTGCCACCGAAAGGCGCCCAGATCAGGGTTCCCGAGTACCGCACCGGTGGCGGACGTGCGGGCAACGTCGCCCGCGGTGCGATCTCGGTGCTGCGCAGTTCCGTGCCCTACGTGTCCAGCGTCGAAAACCGCGAGGCGGCTTCCGGCGGAGTCGACGGGGAAACGGTGTCGGAGGCGAAAGTGCGCGCTCCGCAACAACTCCGGGTGCAGGAGCGCGCGGTGACGGCTGGCGACTACGAGCAGATCGCGCGGCAGGCGGCACCGGCCGCCGCCCGGATCCGCTGCATCCCCGCGGGACAGGAGCCCGGAGCGGCCCGCGTCCTGGTCGTGCCGAACGCGGTCGCCGACGCGGGCGATCAGCTCAGGTTCGAGCAGCTCATCCCCAACGAACAGCTGCTCGCCACGATCGCCGCGCGACTGGACGAACGCCGGCTGCTGGGCACCCGCCTGATCGTGGAACCTCCCTTCTACCAAGGCATCACCGTCGTGACGCGGATGCGCTCCGCACAGCCGGACCTGAACCGGGTGCAGCGGGACGCCCTGGCCGCGCTCCACCGCTACCTCAACCCGCTGCGCGGCGGTGCCGATGGCACCGGCTGGCCGTTCGGGCGGCCGGTGCAGCTCGGCGAGGTCTTCGCCGTGCTGCAGCAGGTCGACGGCGCCGAACTGATCGACGAGGTCCGGTTGTTCCCGGCCGATCCGATCACCGGTCAGCGCGGATCGCCGGTGGACCGCGTCGAACTTGCCGAGAACGCGCTGGTCTTCTCCCACCAGCACCAGGTCATGGTCCGGCCCACCGGCCCGGCCGAAAGCGCGGCACCGCAATGAGCCGGCACGCCGTCCCAGGGCTGCCCAGCCGCTACCCGCTGGGCGATCAGCTCCCGGCGATGTACGCCGGGGACGACCTCGCCCAGCGGTTCACCGCGGGGCTGGACACCGTCCTCGCCCCGGTGCTGTCCACTCTGGACAACCTCGCGCACTACTTCGACCCGCGGGTGGCGCCGGAGGATTTCGCGTCCTGGCTGGCGCAGTGGATCGCGGTGGAGCTCGACCCGGCGTGGCCGCTGGAACTGCGCCGGGCGGTGCTCCTGCGCGCGATGGAGCTGCACCGGCGGAGGGGCACCGCACGCGGACTCGTCGACCTGCTGTGGCTGTGCGCGGGAGTGCACGCCCGCGTGCTCGACAGCCCCGGCACGGCCTGGTCCACCCGGCCCGGCACCGCCCTTCCCGGCACCGCCCTTCCCGGCACCGCCACCACCCGGGTCGTGGTCCAGGTCTGGCCGGGCCGTTCAGCGGTGGATCGACAACAGGTCACCGCGCTGGTCGACTCGGCGCGGCCGGTGCACCTCACCTGCACCGTCGAGGCACTGCCCGGTCCACCACAGCAGGAAAGGGGATAACGCGATGCTCTCCTGCAGGACGTGCGGCTCGCAGGTCTCTCCCGACGATGACTTCTGCGGCACCTGCGGCGCCTACCTGGGTTGGGAGTCGGAATCCGGAGCAGACACCGAATCCGCTCCGTCGTCACCAGAAGCGCCGACGCAGCGCATCCCGATATCGGAACCGGAACAACCCGAGGCCGTGCAACCGGCCAAGCCGATCGCCCCGCGCCCCGAATCGACCGCACCGGTCGAGGAGAACGCTCCGGACGGCCCGCCATGTCCTTCGTGCGCCACCCCCAACCCGCCTGATCGACGGTTCTGCCGACGTTGCGCACGGCCGCTCACGGCAGTTGCCGAACCGAGCACCCCGCAGCGGAGCCCCCGGCGTTTCCGGAACTCCGACCGGCACAAGCTGTGGCGACGGCTGATAGTCCTCGGCCTGCTGATAGCACTGGTGGTCGGTGCCGTGCTGCTCTACCCGCTCAGCAAGGCCGCCGTCCAGGACGTGCTCGACAAGACCTCCGACACGACCCCCATCCGCCCGGCGAACGTCACGGCCAGCGCGGCGGTACCCGGCCACCCTGCCTCGAACCTCGCCGATGTGCGAACCGACGTGTACTGGGGCGCACCGGCCCCCGGCGCGTGGGCCGACTTCACCTTCGACCAGCCCTACCGGCTGGTGGGCATGCTCGTGCACATCGGCCCGTCGACGAAGCCGGACGCGTTCCCCAAGCAGGCCAGGCCAACGCAGCTGGACATCATCATCACCGACGCCGCCGGCCGGACTCGAACGGTGCACGCCAACCTCGCCGACCAGCCGAAACAGCCGCAGATCAACATCGGAGCCAGCGACGTGACGCACGTCCGCATCGTGATCCGAGAGGCAACCGGCCTCACCGAGGGCAAGCACATCGCGATGTCCCTGGTCGAGTTCTTCAAACGCGTCTAGCGCCCGGTGAGTGTCAGGTCTGGGGCGGAAGTCCCAGGCCGGTGAGCGATGTGGAGACCTGACCGGTGCGGAATCCCTCGTTCGTGTCCATAAACCGAAGCTTCAATGATCAGCATGGCGACAGCGCAGGTGACGAGCACCGGCAACGCCCGGTACACGTATCGCTTGCGCGTGTCCAAAACCGCCGCGAAGGCCCTCGCCGCCGAGTGGGGTCGGTGCCGGTGGGTGTGGAACGAATGCGTCGCGCGGTCCCGCAAGGCCTACCGGGACGGGGAGACGTGTGGTCCGGCGGTGCTGGACAAGATGCTGACCGACGCCCGCGCGCACAACTCGTGGCTGCGTGAAGGTGCGTCGGTTACGCAGCAGCAGATCATCCGCGACTTCGCCAAGTCTCGCGCGAAGGCGTTGAAGGACATCAAGGCCCGTCTGCCGATCAGGCAGCGCGCCGGGATGCCCACACCGAAGATCGGGTCTCGGGTCTCGCCGAGTCGTACAGGCCCGCAGCGCGTCCAGGCGTTCCGGCACCGCAACGACCTCCGATCGGACATGACTGCCTCGGTGGGAGAGAAGCGCAGCGACCTGCGCACCGTCATGGACGGCCTCCTCGTCGGCATCACCAACCCGAAGGGCCTCGTCTTCTGCGCTGCCGTCCTGCCCCAGTTCGTGGACCAAAGCGCTGGTCAGCTGCCGCTCCAGATGATGTTCCTGGGCCTGATCCAGGCCGCCATCGGCCTCGTCTGCGACACCCTGTGGGGCCTGGGCGCCTCGGCTGCCCGCAACTGCCTCGTCGGCTCTCCCCGCCGCCTCTCGATGATCGGCGGCACGGGCGCATCGCACTGATCACCTTGGGCGCCACCGTCGCCGTCACCCGCCAGCCGGCGTGACGACGGAGCTCGACTCCGCCGTCCACTGTGCACGGCGTCGATCCACCTGTTCACCGATCGCAGAGGGACGATCCACCTTGTGTGCCACGATCATCGGCGTGACTGATTCCGGAGACTCCTACACCGACCTAGCCGAGGTCCGCGCAGCGATCGACGAATTGGACGCCGAACTGGTCGGCCTGCTGGTGCGCCGCCAGCACCTGGTGCGCGCAGCCGGCACATTCAAGCGGAACGACCTCGAAGTGCGGGCACCGAACCGGGCTGCGGCCGTCGTCGCCACAGCTGCGGCGCGTGCCGAGGCAGCGGGCGGATCCGGGGAGTTGATCGGTGACATCTACCGAACGATGGTCGATTCCTTCATCGCCTACGAACGGCGCGACGTCAGCCGTGCCCAGTCGCCGGCTACACCCCCAGAGTCGAACAGTTGAGCGAGAACGCGCGGCGGCGCACTGAGCGAGGCACGAGGCCTCGTCCCATCAGCGGCACGAACGCCGGTGGCTCCCCGTCCAGGCAGGACGGGGAGCCACCGGACAACGCAAATGTCAGACGCGCACGCTGGCGGCCTGCGGGCCCTTCGGGCCCTGGGTGACCTCGTAGGTCACCTTCTGGTCCTCGGACAGCTCGCGGAAGCCCGACGAGTCGATGGCCGAGTAGTGCACGAACACGTCCGGGCCACCGTCGTCAGGGGCGATGAAGCCGAAGCCCTTTTCCGCGTTGAACCACTTCACGGTTCCCTGTGCCATGACAATCTCCTTGGGAGCTAGAGGTGAACCGGCGGGACACCTTGCGTGCCTGCCGGGGCCGGAGGGATCTCAGACGGCTGCTAACTCCAGCTTGACCAAAGAAAGCTGCTCACCCGCATCGATATCCTGCGAGCCTGCGCAAAACACGAAACAGAACTACTGCGACCAGAGTCGAACCTACACGACTGCGAGCCGCACCGCCCAGCGGACCGACCGAACGTGTCGCCGCACCGCCGCCGGACACGACCAACGGCAGGCTCGCACGCCCCGTACGGCGCGAGGAGAAGTGTCCGGGAGCGGCCGAGCCGCGTCAGCCGCACCCGGACGAGGACCGGCTACTGCTACCGCTGCGAGAGGCCCTTCATGCACCACTCACCGTTGGTCACGCCGAGGACGACGTTGACCGGAAGGGTCTGCGTTTGGCCCTGCGCGCTGAGCGTGAGGTCGACGGGTGACAGCGCCTCGCTGTCCAGCGACTGAATCGGCGGACCCGACTGCTCGGCGGACTGGATGAACTGCAACGCCTCCGGCGGAAGTTGCGGGGCCAACGTGCCATCAGGACCGCGGCAGGAGCTGGCCGCCAGACCGCTGGCGTCCTTGCCGGCCAGGGCCGCAGTGACCGCGGACGCCTTGTCATCCGGTTTGCCCGGCCCGACGAGGAAGTCCGGCTTGACGAACCCGGCGAACGCCAGCCCGGCGACGGCGCCCACGACCAGACCGCTGCCGAGCCCGACGAGCAACCCGTTCTTGCCCCCACGCTTCGGAGAAGCCGAGGCCTCCGCGGCCTCCGTGTCCGCGGACTCGGCCTCCACCTCCGCAGACTCCGCAGCCTCCGCATCCGCAGCCTCAGTCTTGGCAGACTCGGTCTCCGCGGCCTCCGCTGCCTTCGCGGGAGCCCCTTCGGCGGACGATTCGTGCTGCGTGGCCTCGACCTGACTTTCGGCCTGCTCCGCGCCCTTCTGCTCGGGGCTCTCCCCGACGACCGGCTCTCCGCCCGCCGACTCTTCAGCCCGGCTCGGTTCGGCCATGGTGCATACCTCCCAGACGCCCTACGAGCGCCAACGCCTCGAACGTGACGCCCCCTCAAGGCGCCCATGCTGTCAGCCAGCCTGCCTGAGCCCGCAACGCACGTCCAAGAACGCGCCGGGGAGAGTGTCATTCCTCATATGCCCTCCGCCGATCAACTCAGATGTTGGTGCGGCACCCGTCCACCCCACCGTACATCTCGCTCACATCGAATAAGCATTGCCCGACAAAGGGAAGGCCCCGGTCGCTTCGTTCCCGTTTCCCCTGTTCGTTTCCCGAAAGGAAACTCCATGACACCCCACCCGGCAAGCACGACTCAACAAGTCCACTTCGGACAAAACTTCACCGTCAGAATTTTACCCTTTTCCTGAGCCAAAAATTCCCTGGACAACAGGCGCGAAAGAAATCCCCATTGCTCGAACCTTCGAATTAACCACATCAAGTCCGCACCCATGACGGAATTCATCCACTGTGGACCACATCAACAGCGAGCACCACGCACTAGCGAACACGCGACACCCGCCCGGCGCCACACCACCGGCAGCCCGGCCGTCGCAGTCCGCATCCGGCGAAATACGGTCAGAGGTCGAATTTCTCGAAAGCCGCAGATTTCGAGCTCTTCTGCATTTGGCTTGACCAGTAATGAGAGTTTCCCCTACGCCAGCCGTCGCAGGGCGTATTCTCCCGCTGAATCCCGGCAAAGTCTCGATCGCCCCGGCAGGAACAAGCCGCGTCGCCGAAAGGCCTCCCCTGGAACATGCGAAGATCAGAATGAGGTTGAGTCATGATGCGGCAGCACGTCGGCAAGTGGTTGCCGGTCCTGCCTGTGCTCGGGTTGAGCCGGGCGGGCTGCGGCTCACAGGCTGCTCCGACGGGAAGCGACAAGCCGCCGACCAGCCAGGAAGCCGGAACGAGTCAAACCGCGCCGCCATCAGGACACTCCGCGCCCCGCAAAGGAAGCGAGAAGCCCGCTGGGGCCGCTGGACGGCGCCAGGTACATCGGCAGCTTCGACATCAGGGCGTGAGTCCAGGAGTCACCCGTTACTGCGCGCTTCATGCACCGCCTGACCGTCCACACAGGTCATGGCGACCCGGATGTCTGCGATCTCGCGGGGCGGCACGGCACCTGGGTCTCGATCGAGCACCACGAGATCGGCAGCTTCGCCGACGGCGATGGTGCCGGTGTCGCAGTCCAGGTGGTTGGCGTGGGCCGCGCCGCTCGTGCAAGCGGCAATCGCCTCGGTGGCGATGATCGCCTGGCCCGCCAGCAGCGGATCGGTCTGCGCCCGGTGGCCCCTCGCGTGCGGGTCAGCGGGCGGATGTTGGCGATCACCCCGAGGTCCCGCATGCGCCGGATGTCGTCGGGGTGGAGCAGGCCGACGTGCGCCAGCTGGTGCCGGTGATCCACTCGACCTCCGGATGCGCTGCCGGTACTCGGTCAGGCCGCGGACGTCGCCGAGGTCGCACTCCATGCCCTGCAGTTCACCGCCACCGGCGACCGGCGTTATTCCTTGAAAGAGAATTCAAAAAATTCGCCGAGGAAACGCCGATGTGGGAAGGCATGCGGGTTGCTGAACTGATGCATCTGTTTGAAGAATGGAGGCATGGCACGACCGAAGCGCCAGGAAGCGCGCCGCACCTCGATCATCGCTGCCGCCGGGCAGGCCATCCGGGACCGTGGCCTGGCTGACATGCGGATTCGGGACATCGCCGAGCGGGCCGGACTGTCCCAGGGCTCGGTGCTGTACTACTTCCCGGAGATCGACGAGCTGATCGTAGACGTGCACAGCGCCGCCGTCGCCGAGTTCTACCAAAGCCGGGTCGCCGAGGTGGACCGGCAGCGCACGCCGCGCGGCAAACTGCTGGGCGCGGTGCGGTCGGGCCTGCCCTCCGGGCCGGACGACGCCACCTGCCGGCTGCTGTACCAACTGCACGCCCTGGCCGACCGCAGCGCCGCGCACGCCGCGCTCATGGCGAGCCTGTTCGACCGGGAGGTCGTGCTCTACCAGTCGATCCTCGAACTGGGCGCCGGTCTCGGCGCGTTCACACCGACCTGCCCGGTGGGCGAAATCGCACGCAACGCAGTCGTTTTGGAGGACGGTTTCGGTCTCCACATCGTGAGCCGGAACTCGTCGGTGACCGTGGATCTCGCGCGGGAGTCGTTGCTGCGCTACCTCGCCGCGATGACCGGAACCGCGATGCCGGCCAAGACCGTCTCCTGACCGGCCGCGTTAACCAGCGAAACGCCCAAGACCCCGCGTCGGTCAGGCAACTGTGCTCCGTCCGGTCAACACGTCCGGGGCGAGCAGCGTGGCGAGCTGCTCCTCGGTGAGCGCAGTCCGCTCGCGCACCAGGTCGAGTGCAGGACGACCTCCCCGGTGCGCTTCCACTGCGATCGCGCACGCCGTCTCGTAACCGAGCACCGGGCTCAGCGCGGTCACGAGGCCGGTCGAACCCACGACGACCGCCGCGAGATGCTCCCGGCGAGCATCGATCCCCGCCACGCACTGCTCGGCCAGCACCCGCAGCCCGGCCGTGAGATGGCCCATCCCAGCGCTCAGCGCCCGCGCGATGATCGGTTCGAAGGCGTTGAGCTGCAACTGGCCGCTCTCCGCCGCCAGGGTCACCGTCACATCGTTGCCGATGATGTCGAAGGCGATCTGGTTGACCACCTCCGGGATCACCGGATTCACCTTCCCCGGCATGATCGATGAACCGGCCTGCCGAGGGGGCAGCGCGATCTCGCCGAAACCGGCCTGCGGCCCGGAGGACAGCAGCCGCAGGTCGTTGCAGATCTTCGAGACCTTGACGGCCGTCCGCTTGAGAACACCGGACAGCTGCACGAAAACCCCGACGTCCTGAGTGGACTCGACGAGGTCGGCGGCGGAGACGAGCGTGGTGATCCCGGTGATGTCCCGCAGATGCGCCAACGCGGCTTCCCGGTAGCCCGGGCGGGCGTTGAGCCCGGTGCCGATGGCCGTCCCGCCGAGGTTGAGCTCGTGCAGCAGGAGCCGGACCTCGGCCAGTCGGGCTTCGTCCTCCCCGAGGGTCACCGCGAACGCGCCGAACTCCTGGCCGAGCGTCATCGGGACGGCGTCCTGCAGCTGGGTCCGTCCCATCTTCAGGACGTCGGCGAACTCGGTGGCCTTGACCTCGAACGCCTCCCGGAGGTGGGCCAGCGCCGCCAGCAGCTCGTCGATGTGCGCGTCGAGCGCCAACTTGACTGCCGTCGGGTAGACGTCGTTGGTGCTCTGCCCGAGGTTGACGTGATCGAGCGGATGCACCGCGGCGTAGTCGCCACGCGGCCGGCCCAGGATCTCCAAGGCGCGGTTGGCGATCACCTCGTTGGCGTTCATGTTCGTCGAGGTGCCCGCCCCGCCCTGGATCAGGTCGACGACGAACTGGTCGTGCAAGCGCCCGGACCGGATCTCCGCGCACGCCGCGACGATCGCAGCGCCGATCCGCTCGGGGATCGCCCCCACCTCGGTGTTCGCCGACGCTGCAGCCTGCTTCACCGCGGCAAGCGCGACGACGAGGTGGGGCCGGGCCGCCAAGGTCTCGCCGCTGATCGGGAAGTTGGTCAGAGCACGCACGGTGTGCACGCCGTAGTAGGCATCGGCCGGCACAGTGACAGTGCCGAGCATGTCGTGCTCGGACCGCCCGCCAGCCGTGAGGTCGATCGACATGGAGGTCTCCCGGGAGGGTTTCGGAGGCGAGGTGCTCACTCCGGGTCGCTGCTGCGGGCCCGGTCCACACCGGTCCAGGCCAGCGCGACCGCTCCGTCGAGCAGGGCCCGTTCGGCCTGCGGACCGACGCAGTGCGCGGCGAACTCGCGCTGGTGGTTGGTGGCCGGCAGCGACCCGATCCCGATGTAGGGATGGATGGCAGGCACGACCTGCGACACGTTGCCCATGTCCGTCGACGCCCGGTTCATCCGGCCCGCCAGCCCGTCCGGGGCGAACTCCCGCCCCAGGTGCAGGGCGTTGGCCCGGTACGCCGCGAGCGCGCGCTCGTCGGTGCGGAACTCGGCGTAGGGCTTGCTCTCCGCCTCGATCTCCAGCGTGGTGCCGGTTGCCAGGGCGCCCGCTTCGAAGCAGCGCATCACCTTCGGCTCGATTTCAGCCAGCTCGGCCAGGGTCTCCGCACGCACGTACCACCGCCCCGAGGAGGTTTCGGGGATCGCATTGGGCGCCGAACCGGCCGAGGTGACGATCCCGTGCACCCGCGAGCTCGACGGGAGCTGCTGGCGCAGCAGGCCGATGGCGACCTGGGCGACGGTGAACGCGTCGGCGGCGTTCACCCCCTCCTCGGGATAGGCCGCCGCGTGCGCGGACCGGCCGCTGTAGGAGATCCGGGAATGGCTGACCGCGAACGGCCGCGCCTCGGCGACGTCGACCGGCCCCGGGTGGACCATCATCGCCAGGTCGACGTCGTGGAACGCGCCCCGCTCCAACATCTCAATCTTGCCGCCGCCGCCCTCCTCGGCCGGGGTGCCGTACACCTCGACGGTCAGACCGAGATCGTCGGCGATCTCGGCCAAGCCGAGCGCGGCACCCACCGAGGACGCGGCGATCAGGTTGTGCCCGCAGGCGTGCCCGAGCCCGGGAAGCGCGTCGTACTCGGCGCACAACGCGATCCGCAGCGGACCCGAGCCGTACCGGGCGAGGAACGCGGTCTCCAGCCCCAAGTAGGCCGCGGTCACGGTGAACCCGCGACGATCGAGCAGCTCCGGGACCGTCGCGGCGGCGTGGTGCTCCTCCCAGGCGGTTTCGGGCCGGGCGTGCAGTCTCGTCGACAGCTCGACCAGTTCGTCAGCCGCCCGGTCCAGGGCGGTGCGGATCGCGGCCTTCTCACGGGTGACCGTGCTCGGCATGGGATTCCTCCTACTGGTCGCCGGGGACGCCGTACGACGGCGCGGTCGCGGGATGCAGCCCGCGGCGGACGTAGTCGTCGCGCTGCGGCAGCCAGATCTCCAGTGCTTCGGCCAGGCGGTCGATCGGTTCCTCGGCCCAGTCGACCCTCAGGTCGGTCACCGGCCACTCCACGTCGGCGACGACGGCAAGCCCCGCGGAGTGCACCGGCCCTGCCTCCCCGCCCGCTGCGACCGCCGCCTGCAACGCGGCGATCAGTCGCTCTTCGAGCTCGCCCGTCGCGGACTCGAAGGCGTCGACCATGATCGTCGGGATCTCACTGCCGCTGAGCAGGTTGCCTGCGGCCACCGAGTGCGGGCCGACAGCGGCGCCGTGGGTGCCGAGGGTCTGCTCACCGCTGAACCAGGCGGTCGGGCCGGCCGGCCCGACCGCGGTCAGCTGGCGGTAGTCCAGGTCGGTCGCGCCCTCGCCGACTTCCTGCAACGCCAGCTGGGCATCGCCGTGGACGGCCAAGCGGTCGAGGATGCGCCCGCCCAGGCGAGGATCTGTCACGTTCTGCGAGGCGGCGGCGCCAACACCCGGCCGCAGGTGCAAGCAGCGCGCAGCCACTGCGGGGCTGGAGGAGCTCACAGCCATCCCGAAGCGTCCGTCGTACCTGGCTGAGATGGAGAAGGTCATCGGTCGTCCTCCGGGATAACGGCGATCGCGTCGATCTCGCACAGCCACTCCGGGCGTGCCAGCGCGGAGACGACGACACCGGTGGAGATCGGGTGGACGCCCTTGGTCCAGCGGCCGACGGTCCGGTAGACGGTCTCGCGGTAACGCGGGTCGATCAGGTAGATGGTCAGCTTGACCAGGTGTTCCATCCGGCTGCCCGCCTCCCGGAGCAGCATGTCGATGTTCGCCATCGCCTGCTCGGCCTGGGCCCCGACGTCACCGATCCCGACCGACTCGCTGGTGTCGAGGTCCTGCCCGATCTGGCCGCGGACGTAGACGGTGTTGCCGGCCACCACGGCCTGGCACAAGTCGTTGTCGAGGTTCTGCTCGGGATAGGTGTCGCGGGTGTTGAACGGACGGATGCGAGTGTGGGTCGGCATCAGGCTGCTCCGGTCGTGTTGACGGTCGGTTCGAGGACCCGGTCGAGCCGGGAAGCGTCGGTGCCGGGAGAGCCGGCGTAGGCGAGGTAACCGCGCTGGATCGAGATGTGCTCGGCCACGAACGCGGCGTCGTGCCAGACACCCCAGAGGAAACTCGACCCGCGCCGCGACAGCCACGGCAGTCCGAGGAAGTAGATCCCGGGCTCGGCGGACACGCCGCGGGTGTGCTGCGGCTTGCCGTCGTCGTCGAAGGCGTCGACCTGCAACCAGCTGTAGTCGGACCGGAAACCGGTCGCCCAGACGATCGAGGTGACTCCGGCTTCTGCGAGGTCCAGCTCGGAAATCGGGTCGGTCACGCAGTCCGGATCCGGCCCGAACGTGCGGGCCTGCGGTTCCTCGGGCAGGTCGAGCCCGTTGCGCGCGATGTAGGCGTCGGCCTCGTCGAGCATCTTCAGGTAGTTGGCGTCGCCGTTCGCGATGTTCTGGCGCAGGTCGTCCGCGAAGTGCATCCGGCCGTCGGCGAATGCGCGGGTCATGCCGACGAGAGTGATGCCGTCGGCCGCGAGCGCGCGGAAGTCGACGGTCCGGCCACCCCGGGCCCCGCTGACCGCGATCGTGACGTGCTCCGCCCCGCGAGGCGGAGCCGCCGCGTCCCACTTGTTGAGGACCCCGAGCCACCAGCAGAAGTCACGGCCCCGGTACTGCCGCGGCGGCCGGTCGTGCGGACCGACCGACAGGTAGACCTTCCGGCCGGAGCGCTGCAGCTCGTCTGCGATCTGGACGCCCGATGACCCCGCTCCGACTACGAGGACAGCACCTTCGGGCAGCTGCTGTGGGTTGCGGTAGGAGCTGGAGTGCAGCTGGGCCACGTCCGCGCTCTCGGGAACGACGGGGGGAATGACCGGGGTCTGGAATGGTCCGGTCGCCGCTACCACGTACCGGGCGTCGATCACCCCGTCCGAGGTCTCGACGCGAAAGCCAGGGCGTCCGACGTTCTTTCGCACGCGCTGGACGTCCACCCCGCAGCGGATCGGTGCGTCGATCTTCTCCGCGTACGCGACGAGGTAGTCCGCGACCTGTTCCTTCGAAGCGAAACCGTCGGGATCGACGTCGTCGAACCGCAGTCCTGGGAAGCGGTCGTGCCAGGCCGGACCGTTCGCCACGAGGGAGTCCCAACGGCCGGTGCGCCAGCGTTCGGCGATGCGATCGCGCTCCAGCACCAGGTGCGGGATTCCACGTGCGCCCAGGTGTTCGCTCACGGCCACCCCGGCCTGTCCTCCGCCGACTACGAGGACCTCGGTCTCGCAATGCGACATGTCATCCTCCGTTCACTGGTCTCGACGTTCTACGACCACCCGCACCGGTCAACGGGACCGCCGATGATCCGAGTCTGAGCGAAACCCATTGCAACAGACCAGCATATGTTTTCGAATCATTGCATCGAATCTGCTGATGCAATGGACCGTGCGGGACCGCCCGTCGCGTGCGGACGGCCCCCAGCTGTCAGGAATTCCCCTTGCCCGCAGCCGATCCGGCCGACTGCGGGACCGCCGCCTCGGCACCGCCAGCCCCGAGGTCCTGCGCCTGCAGCAGACTGCTCCCCGCGGTTTCGCGCATGCTCAGCGCGGCGACGAGCCCGATCACTGCGGCGACCATCAGGTAGGGGCCGGGGACCAGCAGGCTCCCGGTGACGGAGATGAGGACCGTCATGAAGAACGGCACTGTGCCGGCGAAAAGCGCGGCGGTGATGTTGTAGGCGATCGACAACCCGCCTTGACGGGTCCGGGTCGGGAAGATCTCCGCGGCCCACACGGCGTGGGTGCCGAGGATTGCCGAGAGGATCACCGCCAGTCCCAGCGCCGCGATGACGGTGCCGGCCATCCCCGTCTGCATCAGCAGATAGGCGGGCGTGGCCGAGATCAGCAGGGCGACGGCGGCACCGACCAGGACGGGTTTGCGACCGATCCGGTCGGACAGCCGACCGAACGCGGGCACCAGGACGAGCCCGAGCAGCGAGACGAACGTCGAGAGGAGCGCGGCGCTCTCGGCGGAGTGCCCCAGGTGGTCCGTCTGGTAGTTCACCAGGTAGGTGAGCACCGCGTAGAAGAGCACGTGCATCATCGTCATGATTCCGGCGGCCTGGAACAGCTGCCGCGCGTTGGCGCGGAAGAGCTCGGCGATCGGGCTGCGCGACACCGAGCCGGTCGCCTCCAGCACCCGGTACTCCGGCGTGTCCTCGATCTTCGTCCGGATGACGTAGCCGATCACGCCCATCGGTGCCGCGATCAGGAACGGAATCCGCCACCCCCACGCGGTGATCTGCTCGGGCGTCAGCGAAACCGACAGCAGGTAGAAGGCGAACGACCCGGCCAGGAATCCGAGCAGCGACCCCACCTCGAGCCAGCTGACACCGAAACCGCGCCGAGCGCGGGGCGAGTACTCGGCCAGGAAGCTGGCGGCACTGCCGAACTCGCCGCCGGCCGCGAAGCCCTGCACCAACCGGATCGCGACCAGCAGGATCGGCGCAGCGACCCCGATCGTCGCGTACCCGGGCAGCAGACCGATCGCGAGCGTCGCGAGCGACATCACGACGATGACGATCGACAGCGTTCGCCGGCGGCCGATGCGGTCGCCGAGCGGCCCGAACACCAGCGCGCCGAGCGGGCGGATGCCGAACGACACCGCGAACACGGCGAACACCGACAGCACGCCGGCGACCTGGCTCTCGGCGGGGAAGAACACCGTCGCGATGGTGGTGGCGAGGTAGGCGTAGACGGCCCAGTCGAACCAGTGGACGAAGACGCCGATCGCACCGGCCGCCACGCTTCGGCGCAGCGAGGCGGAATCGGCCTGGACGGCCGCGTCGAGCGCGGCATCGGCGGCGGAATGTGAGGCGAGTTCGGACACGGGGCCTCCTGCGGTCGTCGCGGGACGGCGGCAGGACCGCGTCCAAACGCCCCTGCCGTGAACAGCGCGCACGACGTCAGCGCTGTTGGGAGGCGACGCTATGCACTCACGGGTGATCGCTCAAACAGAGATAATGAGTCCAGTGCATCGCCAATTCCGATGCAATGAGGTTTTTCCATCCTCGTTGTGCGAAGAGGTGCGGGTGGCGGAACCTCAGCGCCCGCCTGGACTGCGGGTGCCCAACCTTATGTATGCCCGGTCGCCGGATCAGGAGCGCGGGGCGCGGGTGTTCTCACCCAGCCGTCCGGTGGCCACCCCGAGTCGTTCGACGACCGCGCGGGCACTGTCGGTGACCGCGCGGGCCCGGGCTGTGCGCCGCACCGACTCCATCCACGCCACCACCATCGACAGCGACTGCACGTCATCGGCGATGGGGCGCGACTCGACGCGTCCACCGCCGTAGGTGCCGTCGAGCACCGGCCGCTGGTTGAGCAGCGAGAAACCCAACCCCTGAGCGACCATCCCGCGGACAGCCTCGACGCTGTGCGACCGGTAGGCGATGCGGGGCGTTGCGCCGGCCGCGGACAGCAGCTCGCGGAAGTACTCGCGGCTGTGCGGGAGGTCGAGGAGCACCATCGGTTCATCGGCCAGATCGCGCAGCCGGACCTGCGAGAGCTCAGCGAGCGGGTGCCCGGGCGGCAGGAGCACGTACGGCGGCGCCTCGGCGATGGCCTCGCGCGCCACCCCCTGCCCGAGCCCCAGGTCGTAGGTCACGGCCACCTCGACAGTGCCGCTGCGCAACGCGGCGCTCACCGCGGCGGCTTCGAGCTCGAACACCTCGACTTCGAGCCCGGGATGGTCCGCGCTCAACTCCGCGAGCAGCTCGGGCATCACGAACGGGACGAGGGTGATCATGCACGCCAGCCGAATGCGCCCGCGCACGTCGTCGCCGCGACCTCGCGCCGCGTCCAGGACCTCACCGAGGTGCGCGAGCAGCCCCCGCACATCCCGCAGGAACTCCTCCCCCGCCGCCGTCAGGACGAGACCCCGCGCGTGCTGGCGGATGAACAGCGGCGTGCCCACCTGCCGTTCCAGCTGGGCGACTGCCGCCGAGACGGCCGACTGGGCAACCCGCAGCTCCTCGGCTGCCTTCGTCATGCTCAGCGCGGACGCGGCCTCGACGAAGTAACGCAGCTGCGTGAGGGTCACGTCCGGTTGCCCGCTCACCGCAGCACCACCCGATCATCACTACAACTGTTGCCAAATCCGAGGGCAACGGTACATCAGATACCACATCCGGCCGCTGCGGTCATGAACACGAGCACACCCCAGTCGCCTCAATCCGCGGAACAGACGGCGCTTCGATGGGAGCTGCGGAGGCGTACATCGCCCCGCAGAGGTCGACGAAGGCCTGAGCTCGCCGGGTCAGCCGGACCCCGCGGATCCAGGCGACGACGATCTCCAGGGCTCGACCTCGTCTCGCAAGGTGAGCGGCGCCGTGCTTGAGTCTTGATCAAAAGGGTGTGGCTCTTTTGGAGGGAGGTCATGCTGCCTGGGGGATGATGTTGTTGGCGTAGCGGGTGTGGTGGTTACGTTGTTGTTCTTGGGTGAGGTGGTGGGTCCAGTATTCGTGGAAGTCGTTGTTGGTGGTGAGGGCGCGGAGTTGGAGGATCGCTTCGGCGCCGGGTAGGCCCCAGCGGGCGCCGGTGATGTCCATGCGGTCGGCGATGAGGTGGCGGCAGGCGCCTTCGATGACGCCTGTGGCGATGGGCCAGCCGTTGTTGAGGGCGGCGGGGTAGTTGAGGTAGCCGGCTGTGGCTTTGCGGGTGAGATAGCTGGCGGTGGCGTCGGCGTTTTTGCGGGCGTGCGGGGGGGCTGCCCAGGGACGTTCCTATAAAGGTCAAGTGGTCAGTGCAAGATCTTTGAGGTCTGTGCGGAGTGCGTAGTAGATCTCGCGTGCGATGTAGCGTTTGAGACAGCGGATGATGTCCTTTTTGGATAGTCCTTCGGTGGTGCGGCGTGCTGCGTAGGTGCGGGTGCGGTCGCAGTAGCGCAGCCTGACGACCGCGATCATGTGTAGGGCACGGTTGGCGTCGCGGTCTCCGAAGGGGTTGAGTCGATGCCGGATTGTTTTGCCTGATGAGGCGGGGATCGGGTCGGAGCCGCAGAGGTGGGCGAACGCGGTTTCGCCGTGCAGCCGTTCGATGTTCTGACCGGCCGTGGTGAGTAGCTGGGCGGTGTGAAGCGTGCCGACGCCGAGGAGCGCGAGTGTGCGGGGTGCGCTGCGCTGGACGAGCGAGGCGAGCTTGTTCTCGAGGTCGCTGGCTTGGTTGGTCAGGTCCTGAATGCGGCGTGCGAGGCTGCGCAGGGCGTATTTGGCGGCATGGACGGGGTCGTGCAGCCGGGCGGGGTCGGGGCGCCAGGCCAGGCATTGGCGGGCTTTGCCTTCCAGGCCTCGGGCGGTGATGCTCGCGCGGACAGCGTCGGGCGCAGTCACGAGGAGTTCGCTGAGCTGGTTGAGCGCTGCCGTGCGCGATTTCACCGCACTGCTGCGGACTGTCAGCAGCTGGCGGATCGATTCCACGACGCCTGTGGTGTCTTTGGGCGCCATGGTGCACTCGCCGGCCAGGACCTTGCGGGCGGCGGCCTCGGCGTCAATGGCGTCGGTCTTACCGCGCCGGGACTGGGTGTGGGCGTGGGGCTGGTTGACCTCGACGACGGTGATGCCGCAGGCCTGCAGGTACCGGGTCAGCCCGGCTCTGTAGGAGCCTGAGCTTTCGACCCCGATCTGTTCGAGCCGTCCGTGCTGGTGTAACCACGTGGTCAGCTGCCGATAGCCTTCCGCGGTCGTCGGGAACTCGCTGGCTGCGAGCAGTCGGCCACGGTGGTCGATCACGGCCGCGTGGTGGGTGTCTGCGTGGCAGTCCACGCCACCGATGACATCGCTCGTGTCCGTCATGCTGGGGTGTCGCCTTCCCTGTCCAATCGGCGACACGGGTGCCGGGACGCGGACACAACAATGACGAGGCATCTGGTGGCGCAGGTTCCTATCAGGTCACATCCGTCCGGACCGGTCGCCTGAAAGACTCGTCCGGAACGGCACCGGCCCGGGACCGACGCGTCCCTAGAAGGACACCCGGGGGTCAGTTTGATTGCAAGTCAGATCCCGAACCGGTACCAACCACCATCATCATTGTTTGGTTGTCACTTGGGCTTGACTGGTGTCAGGCCGCGTGTGCGGCGGCGGTATGGATGGTCTCGAACTCGACCGGGGTGAGTTTGCCCAGGCGTCGTTGCCGGCGTTTGCGGTGATATTTCGTCTCGATCCGGGACACGATCGCCAGCCGGAGTTCCTCGCGGGTGTGCCACCGCCTGGTGTCGAGAATGTTCTTCTGCAGCAAGGAAAAGAACGATTCCATAGCGGCGTTGTCGCCACACGCGCCGACCCTGCCCATGGATCCGGCCAGCTGGTGGCGGCGCAGCAGTCGCCGGAATTTCTTCGACCGGAACTGGCTGCCCCTGTCGGAATGAACGATCACGCCGCGCGGGTCGCGGAGCGCGATAGCGTTGCGCAACGCCGCGACGGCAAGTGAGGACTTCATGCGATCGGAGATCGAGTA